>DATMJU010000064.1:0-4736 GCA_035553795.1 Vicinamibacterales bacterium | reverse complement strand
TCCCCGACTACACGAAGCAGGCCGGATTCGATCCGGCCTGCTTCGTGTAGTCGGGGAGTCCCGATGCGTGGGCCATCAACTGGCGGAGCGTCACCGCCTGCCATGCGGCCGGGAGATCCGTGACGTGCCTGCCGATCGGATCGTCGAGCGAGATCGTGCCGGCCTCGACCAACTGCATGATCGCGACGGCTGTGTAGGCGCGCGTCATCTGTCCCACATCGAACAGCGTGTTCGGGGAGGCGAGGCGCCGCGTTTCGAGATCCGTAACGCCGTATCCCGTGGCGCGCGAGATATACGGGGCTTGCACGATCGCCAGCGTCACGCCGGGGATCTGACGCTCGGCCATGAAGTCCGCGATCATCTGATCGATGCCCTGCCCGTCGAACTGCACCGCCGGGTTGCCCCGCTGTGCCGACACGACGGCGGTCATGACGATCAAGGCTCCAACCAGGAGCACGGATGGCACTTTCGTGAGCATGCGACTAGCTTACGCCAGCCGAACCGTGGGCCGATCCGCCACCAACGGGTGATTGCGGCTGATGACCCGGACGAGGTAACGTAGCGTCGCTCACCCCCCAGGTGAGAGGCGCCCCTGCCGGAATGGCGCCCTCCTTATTCAAGGAGCTCAGATGTCGTTGCCGCGCACTTCCCTGAAATTTGCAGGATTGTTCACCCTTGCCAGCGTTGCTGCGCTGACGCCCGCGGCTGTCTACGCGCAGGACAAGAGCGGCGTCACCAAGTGTGCCGCGCCTTACGGAACGATTGCCGTCAACGAGCCGTCGCAGGATTCGCTGAACTACCTGTATGGCTTCAAGCTCGGCTCGCCCTCGTCGCTGCTGCGCGTCTTCGCACAGGAGTCCAACTGCTTCATCGTGGTCGAGCGCGGCAAGGGCATGGAAAACATGAAGACCGAGCGCGCGCTGGCGGGAAGCGGCGAACTGCAGGAAGGCCAGAACATCGGCAAGGGCCAGATGATTGCCGCCGACTACATGATGACGCCGTCGATCCAGGGCGCGAACAGCAACGCCGGCGGCATGGGCGCGGCGGTCGGCGGGCGTATCGGCGGACGCCTTGGCGGCGTGGTCGGCGGTGGCGTCAAGACCAGGGAGGCGCAGACCAGCATCACGGTTGCGTCGGTCCGCACCGGTGTGCAGGTGGCGGCCGCCGAGGGCGCAGCGACCAAGCGCGACTTCGGCCTCGGCGGCTTCGGCATCGCCGGCGCGTTGCTCGGCGCCGGCGGCTACACCAACACGGCTGAAGGCAAGATGATTGCCGCCAGCCTCCTCGACAACTTCAACAACGTCGTCGCGGCCATCAGCAAGAATCCTGGCGTGCGGCCGATGAGCGCCGAGCGCATTGCCGCCGTCACCGGCGCAGAAGTCAAAGCCGGCGCGATGAAGGAAGGCGACGTGGTCACGCCGAAGATCGACGTCAGGATGCTGAAGAGCGCGTCGGACAGCGCTGCCGTGGTCGCCACAATCAAGCGCGGCGAAGACCTGGTCTTCCTCGGCGAAGAAGAAGGCAGCTACATCAAGGTCGCCGGCAACGGCGGCGAAGGCTGGGTGCGGAAGTCACTCGTCGCACCCAAGCAGTAATCTGCGGCCCATCGCCGAGCATTAACGCGAGCTGGTTGAGCGGCTGCGCATCACTGTTGGCGCACGCGCACCGACGTGACGCAGTCGTTCATCCCGCCCTCTTCGCAGTCGTGTTGCCTGATCAACTGCAGGTTGGATACATCCGCCGTGATCTCGAGGGCATCGTCTCGATAGTTCGCGCCGCGGTACAAGGTCGCCTTCCAGCCAGGCGCCACCCGCACGGAAGAAGCGCAGTCGCTCCAGTTGCGCTCCGACGTCTCGCTGCCCTGGTGGAGGCACGGGCCACGGAAGTCACGCAGGTCCGGCGTGTCACCGGTCAGGTGCGCTGAGTTACCGAGAAAGTTCGCGTGTTCGTAGAGGATGATGCCGGCAGTCAATGACGACGGCGCCATGGGCAGTTCGACGTAACTACAGCCCTGGGTCAAGACCGCGAGAGCGACTACGGTGACCAGTCCAGAAACGCGGGAGTAAGCGTTCACGGAACACTCCAATCAGCAGGCCTAATCATTATAGCCAGCGGGCCGCGTCCAAATGGGCAATGTGTTCAATACAGCACAGTGCGCGCCGACTGCACGGTCTATGGTGAAGACGAGCATTCGTCACTCGCTCGGAGGATTCCATGTCGGCTACAAACGGCGAACGTGCCCGGTTTCATCGCAATCGTAAGAAGCGCATTCTGCGGCGCATGCACTTGAAGACAGTCCTGGCGGACATCAAGGCGAAGAAAGCGGCGGCTACGTCAGAAGACGCGGCGGTTGGCGGTAAGAAGAGCGGCCCGGCTCTCACGGCGGAGAACTGATGGCAGCAGCCGCAGAATCGCCGGCCTGGAAGACCGCGATGGTCGACTCGTTCGGCCTGATGTTCGTTGTCTGGGCCATCCCGGTGGCGATCGTCGTGGTTGGCGCGCCGATCGTGCTGGTGGTGCGGTTGTTGCTATCGCTGACGGGGCAGTTGTGATGAATGTTTCGCCGATGGTCTTTCTCAGCCTGGCTGGCGGCGCGTTCGCCGTCGTGCTGCTCGCCGGACGCTACTGGAACGGGCTCAACTCGCGGGATCTTGGCACGATGAGCCGGCAGTGGGTCGCCGAGCACAACGCGCAGCATCCCTGACCTCGCCGCCTCGCGGTGGGCGATCAGTCGTGAAGGACGATGCTGAGCAGTGAGCCGTTGACCTTCAGCACCCCGTTGTATTCGATCAATCCCAGCTTGCGAAACTTGTTCATGAAGAAGTTCACGCGCGAGCGCGTGGTGCCGACCATCTCGGCCAGCGTCTCCTGCGAAAGCTTCGGCAGGACGCGCGGCGTCACGTCTTCCTTGCCGTAGCGCGCGAGCAGCAGCAGCGTGCGCGCCAGGCGCTTCTCGCTCGAGTTGAACAGCTGATCGACCAGGTCTTCTTCGATGCGGATGTTGCGCGTCAGCATGTGCTCGATGAAACGGTTCGAGAATTCAGGACGTTCGTGCAGCAGGCGCACCATGTCGCGTTTCGCGATGCGCAAGAGCGTGGTCTTCATCACCGCTTTGGCGGTGCCCATCCGAAGTGGCTGGCCGGCCAGACACCCCTCGCCGAAAAAATCACCCGGACCGAGTATGGCGACGACGGCTTCCTTGCCGGCCGAGGACAGGACGGCGAGCTTGATGCCGCCCTCCTGGATGTAGAACACGCTGTTGGCCTGTGCGCCTTGCGCGAAGACGACCGCTCCCTTCGCGATGCGAACGTTCCGCGGCGACATCTTCGCGCTGGTGAGGAACGCGTGGACGTCAAGGACCGGATGCGGCCGGCGGGTCGACGAGGGCTTCGGCGGCATGTGGCCTGATCATCCCACGGACGCGTCGGTTCGACCGGGAGGAAGTACCTGTCCCGTGTTGAACAGACATCGTGACCGAAGAGCGCCACGATGTGCCATGAACACGCCCAATGCCGCCGCTGCCGTCGCTGAAGACCTGGCCGCCGAACAACGCTGGACCGAGTGGGTGGCGCGCGGCGCTGCGCAGAACAGGACCCGAAAGACCCGCATGACTGCTGTCGCCGTGGCGATTGGCGGCGCCTTCGCGGTGTGGTTCGTGATGCTGCTCGCCCGAGGCTAGGACACACGGACGGGCTGGAGCCGGGCTCGACGCCCGGCTCCACATTCCATCTCTCTACAAGCCGTCGATCACGCCCTGCAGCGCGGCACGCAGTTCCTGTCCCTGCGCGGCAGTGAGCTTGCCGGAATTCACCAGCGCGTTGACGCGGTTGATTGCGGCGTTGAGCTGGTTGGCCGCAGCGGCGACATTGCCGCGGTCGAGCGCCGCGATTGCGGCGTCGAGCTTCGTGGTGATCGAGCTGGCCTGCGTGCCGGACAATACGCCGCTGGTCACCATGGCCTCGATGTCATCGGCGATCGCTTCCGTCGCCGCCTGCGGTGTCGGCGGTACCGGTGGCGGCACCGTGAAATAGAGGCCGCGCTCGTGACCGCCCACAAGGGCCGCGATCACTTCACCATGGTTGTTGATGCTTACGGGCCGCACGGCCGAGTATCCGGAGACCACGATCTCGCGCAGGCCGGAGACGCGGTCCCATACGAACGGCACGAAGCCGCCCGATGGAGACGTGGTGATGCCGACTGCCTGTCCGTGATCGTTGATGGCCGTGACCGCCGCCGACTCCAGCCAGCCGTATTCGAACTCCTCAAACCCGGCAAGCGCCGGGATCGCCGTCACGCTGCCGTCCGCATCCCACACCGCGCCCTGCCAGCCGGACGGCGTGTGTATGGAGCCTGCGGCCTGGCCGATGTTGTTGATGTCGACAGCAGTGGCGTGTCCTCCCGGAGCCAGCGCGCGCACGGCGCCGTTGGCGTCGCGAATCACGGGCTGGTAAGACCCGCCGCTGCCGACGATCTGGCCGGCGTTGTTGATCGCCTCCGGATCGATGCCCGTCAAGAGCGTCATTCCCGCGGCTTCGGAGAAGCTGAATGCGCCCTGCCATGAGTGGCCAATGACGACGTCGTGGTCGTTGATGTCGCGGGGAAACATGCCGATGCCGCTGCCGGGCAGCATCTCGCGCCATTGGTTGACCGGATCCCACAGCAGCCCCTGGTTGTGGCTGAAATCAGCCGCGAGGTTCATCGCGGCCACGACGCCGTTGTTGTTGATGGCTTCAGGG
>DATMJU010000063.1:0-18958 GCA_035553795.1 Vicinamibacterales bacterium | reverse complement strand
GGATTCGGGCGACCAGACGCCGCTCTACAACGCCTATTCGGGCGACGGCAACGTCACCGGGGAAGTGGTCTACGTCAACTACGGCATGCCGGCTGACTACGAGCGTTTGAAGGAGCTCGGCGTGGACGTTAAGGGCAAGATCGTGATCGCGCGCTACGGCGCCGGCTGGCGGGGTATCAAGCCGAAGGTCGCGTACGAACACGGCGCCATCGGCTGCTTGATCTATTCGGATCCGCGTGATGACGGCTACTACGCGGGCGATGTGTATCCGAACGGACCGTATCGTCCCGAGTTCGGCGCGCAACGCGGCAGCGTGATGGACATGCCGGTGCATGCCGGAGATCCGCTGACGCCCGGCTGGGGCAGCGAGGCCGGCGGCAAGAAGCTTCGGATGGAAGAGTCGCAGACGATTCTCAAAATCCCGGTGCTGCCGATTTCGTACGGCGATGCGTTGCCGATCCTGCGGAACATCAAGGGCAAGGTCGTGCCCAACGAATGGAAGGGCGCGTTGCCGATCACGTATCACGTCGGGCCTGGTCCGGCGCGCGTGACCATGAACCTGAAGTTCGAATGGAAGAACCGGCCGCTCTATAACGTGGTGGTGCGCATTCCGGGCGCCGTCCGGCCGGATGAGTGGGTCATCTTCGGCAACCACCACGATGCCTGGGTGATGGGCGCCGACGACCCAATCAGCGGCGCGTCGGCGCTGATGGAGACCGCTCGCGGCCTTGGCGAGATGCTGAAGACCGGCTGGCGTCCGTCACGCACCATCGTGCTGGCGCTCTGGGACGGCGAAGAGTGGGGCCTCCTAGGCTCGACCGAGTGGGCGGAGAAGCACAGCGCCGAGTTGAAGCAGAAGGCCGCGATCTACATCAACACCGACGGCACCGGCAAAGGGTGGTTGAACACCGGCGGCTCGCACAGCCTCCAGCAGCTGATGGGCGAAGTGGCGAAAGAGGTGATGGATCCGCGGACCGGCAAGCCGGTGTTTGACGAGGCGCGCCGCCGCGCGATCCTCGGCGAGCCGGAAGCCGATCGCAAGGCAGCGGAATCGGATCCGTCGCTCCGTCTCGCGCCGTTGGGTTCCGGCTCCGACTTCACGCCGTTCCTGCAGCACCTGACGGTGTCGGTGTTGAACGTCGGTTTCGGCGGCGAAAGCCCGGGCGGCGTGTATCACTCCGCCTACGACACCGTGAAGTGGTACCAGACCTACTCGGATGGCGACTATACCTACGGCCGCACGCTGTCGCAGTTGACAGGCACGCTGATCATGCGCCTCGCCGATGCGCCGGTGTTGCCATTCCAGTTCACCGACACCGCCGACACGCTGATGCGCTATGTCGTCGAGATCGAAAGGTTGGCGGCGACCAAGAAGGATTCAAAGGTCGACATGAAGCCGGTCCGCAATGCCGTTGAAGCGCTGCGTGCCGCGGCGGTCGACTTTGAAAAGGCGTACGCCGCTGTTCCGAAAGCGAATACGCAGAGCCTGATGGCGAAGAAGGAGCTGCAGCAGCTCAACTCGATGCTGCTCACCTCGGAGCAGAAGCTGGGCAACCGCGAGGGCCTGCCGCGCCGCGACTGGTTCAAGCACCAGATCTATGCACCAGGTTTCTACACCGGCTACGGCGTCAAGACCATGCCCCAGATTCGCGAGGGCCTCGAGGAGAATCGCTTCACGGAAGCACAGGGCGGGGTGCGGACGGTGTCAGCGGCGATCAATGCGCTGGCGGCGCAGGTCAGCGAGGCCGCATCGCGGCTGCAGGCGGCGGTGAAGTAGCGTCGCGTTCATGCGCTATTCTCGCGGAATGCATGTTCCGATGATGGTCGTGGCGGTCATCGCTGCGTCGGTGGCAATCGGCTCGGCCAACGCCGCGGTGGAATGGCCGCAATGGCGCGGCCCATTCAGCACGGGCATGGCGATCGGAGACGCGCCAGTCCATTGGGGTGCGAGCAACATCCGCTGGCAGATGCCGATTCCCGGTCGCGGCCATTCGACGCCGGTGATCGCCGGCCATCGCATGTTCCTGACCACGGCCATCCCCACAGGTAAGGGCGCGGGTGCCACTTCCGCCGGGCGCGCCGGGGGCGGCGCCGACGCGGGCCTGGAGCACCGCTTCGAAGTGCTCGCACTCGATCGCTCCACCGGGAAGCTGCTGTGGCAACGCACTGCCACCGTGGCAACGCCTCACGAGGGATACCACCGCACTTACGGCAGCTTTGCGTCCAACTCCCCGGTCACCGACGGAACGCGGGTCTATGCGTTCTTCGGCTCGCGCGGCCTCTACGCGTACGACATGAACGGCACGCTGATTTGGAAGAAGGATTTCGGCGTCCAGATGCGCATGGACATGGCGTTTGGCGAGGGGACGCCGCTGACCTTGCACGACGGCCGGCTGCTGCTGCACTTCGATCATCTCAACGGCGGCTTCCTGGTGATGCTCGATCCGGTGACTGGCCGGGAGATCTGGCGAACGAAACGTACCGAGCGCTTCAACTGGGCCGGACCCTTCGTGGCCCTTCACGAAGGCCGCCGCCAGATCATCGTCAATGGCGAGACGGTCCGTGGCTACGACTTCGAGACGGGGCAGCAACTCTGGGAAGCGGCGGGACTCGGCGAGAACTCGATCCCGCAGCCGGTGCAGCACAACGACCTGGTGTTCGCGATGAGCGGCCACACGATCAAGATGCTGATGGCGATCAGGCTGGGCCGCCGAGGGACACTGACTGGCACCGACTCGGTGGTATGGTCGACGGCCCGCGGCGCGTCGTACACGCCGTCACCGCTGCTGCACGACGGCCGCCTCTACGTCGTCACCGACAACGGCATGGTCAGTGCCTTTGACGCATCAACGGGTAAGGCTTCGTATCAGCAGGCGCGCCTGCCGAAGCCGTACAGCTTCAAGGCCTCCCCGGTCGGCGCCGCCGGCAAGATGTACCTGGCGACGGAGGAGGGCGATGTCGTCGTCGTGCGCCTGGGCGACCGGCTCGACGTGCTTGCCACCAACACCTTCGATAACCACTCATTTATCGCGTCGCCGGTGATCGTGGACGGCACGATCTATCTCCGCAGCCGCACGCACCTGTTCGCGATCCGCTAGGAGGCTCTATCCTCAAGTCCGCCGTGACGATTGCGATCGTCTGCGCCGCGGTGGTGGCGGCGTATTGGGCGTTGTTGTTCTTTGCCCAGCGATCGATGCTCTTCCCCGCGCCCCCGGCCGCGGGTGCTCCGCCGCGGCCCCAGTTCGCCGAGCCAGTGTGGCTGGCGACATCGGTCGGCCGCGTCGAGGCGTGGTATCTGCCGCCGATCGACATCGATGGCCAGCCCGCGCCGATGCTGCTGTTCACGCACGGCAATGGCGAGTTGATCGACTATTGGCCCGACGAGTTCGACCAGCCGAGGAAGATGGGCATGGCGGTGTTGCTCGTCGAATATCCCGGCTATGGAAGGTCGGATGGCGCTCCGTCAGAGGGGTCGATCACTGAAGGCGTGGTCGCGGCATACGACTGGGCCGCTCAGCAACCGCAGATCGACAAGACGCGCATCATTCCGTATGGACGTTCGCTCGGCGGCGGCGCTGCCACGGCTCTCTCGCGAGCGCGCCCGGTGCCGGCGGTGATCCTGGAGTCAGCATTCTCGAGCGTGGCGGCGTTCGCGTCCGGATTCGGTGCTCCGAAGTTCCTGTTGCGCGATCGCTTTGACAACGAAGCGGCCATCGCATCCTTCAAGGGGCCGGTGCTGATCGTCCACGGCGATCGTGACACCATCGTGCCGCCCGCTCACGCGCGCGTGCTGGCGGCGGCGTCGCCAAACACGACGCTGCGATATTTACCATGCGGTCACAACGACTGCCGCCGGCCGTGGAATGAAGTGATCACCTTCCTGCTACGGTTCAAGCTGATCTGACTGTCAGCGCGACTGGCCTCCGGCCTCGGTAATCTTCCGGTTCACGCGATCCTGCAGCCAGTGCGCGTCCCACCACTCCACCGGATTCACCGGCACACCCTGGACCAGCATCGTGAAGTGCAGGTGATCGCCGCCCGCGAGACCGGTGACACCAGTGCGGCCGAGTTCCTGTCCCTTTGTCACCGCATCGCCGGTCTTGACGCCGATGTGCGAAAGATGCGCGTAGAGCGACTGCACGCCGAGGCCGTGATCGAGGATCACGCAGTTGCCGTAGATGCCGAGGTAGTCGGCGAAAACCACCTTGCCCGCGTTTGACGCGTGTACCGGCGCCTGCTGCACGGTAGCGAGGTCGAATCCGAGGTGCACCTGCCGGTCCACTTCCTTGTCTTCGAAGTAGTAGGTGCGCCGATCCGCAAAGCGCGACTCCACCTGCGAGTTGCCCATCTGGGCAAACGCCTCGGTCCACAGCATGCGCGGCTCGCTCTTTTCCGCGAGCGAGGCGATGAAGTCGCCGTTCTTCTTGCGGAGGTTGCCGTTGATCTCGAGGAAGCCCTTGAGCAGTCCCTCCGGCGAATTCGTATCGACCTTCAGGTCGGGCGTAGCGGCGGCGATCGCCGGGACGACACGATCGAGGAAGCGCTGATCGACCGGGATCTTCGAGTCCATGAACCGCTTCACGAACGGCCGATGCTCAACCGGCGTGCTGGCCTGGTTGCCCGCGGCATCGCGCGCATACGCGGTGATACGCGTGTTGACGTCCTGGTCGTGGCGCAGCACGAAGAACGCGACTCGCATCGCCGGGTCGGTCAGGCCGACCGCCGAGCCCGGGTAGGCGCGATACCGCGCGTCACCGACCTGGATGCCGGCCTCGACATCCTCGGGGGTTGCGCGCAACACCGCGAACTCCGCGCCGCCAAGGTTGATGAAGTGATGGATCGAGACCACCGATACCCGCGGCGGATCCATCCGCGCGGTGAGCTCCCGGTTCAATTCGCTGTGGACCGTGCGGAGGCCATAGAACGTGGCGCGCGACGCATCGACTTCGAGCGTGACCGGCCCGTTCACCGCACCCTGGCCGACCGTGCCTGACATCACGATCTTGCCGTCTGCTCGATCGGCCTTGAGGTCACTGATTTGCAGCGGCTTGTCGCCCTGCCGGAAACTCACCATGCTGGCAGTGATCTCGGTGGGTGACTCGATCGTGATCGAGAAGGGCGTCGCCCTGCCGATGAACTTCTCTGGCGCGCTGATCGTGATCGCGGGCCCCGGCTCGCTGCCCGCCCGGAAGTACATGAATCCGCCACCAACGAGCACGAGCAGCACCAGGCCAACGAGGATGAGCTTGAAGAATCTCACCCTCCGATCATAAACGGGCGAACTGCAGTTCGCCCCTACGATTTACTGCTCGCGCAGTGTTTCGATGGGATCCAGCGAGGCCGCGCGGCGAGCGGGAAGCAGGCACGCCGCTGCGGCAACGACCATCAGCACCGCGATCACACCCGCGTAGGTGATCGGATCGATCGGATTGATCCCAATCAGCAGGCTTTGCAGGCCCATGCCGACGCCGACCGACAGCAGTAACCCGATCACGAGGCCGATGCCGATCAGACGGATGCCGTTGCCGGCGATGAGGCGGAACACGTCCTGGCGTGTCGCGCCGATCGCGAGCCTGATGCCGATCTCGCGCCGCCTGGCGCCGACCAGGTACGACAGCACGCCGTAGCTGCCGATGCCCGCGAGGGCGAGCGCGAGCACGCCGAACACGACGAGCAGGTTGCCGGCCATTTTCTGTTGGAACGTCGCCGCCTTGGTGTGATCCGCCAGCGCGCTGACATTGTAGAACGGCACCTGGGGATCGATTTCGCGAAACGCCCTCTGCAGCGCCGCGCCGATCGCGGTTTGATCGCTCGCGGTCCGTACCATCAGCACCGCCGTCGATGAGTACGACTGCAGCATGGGAATCATCATCGCCGGAGTCGGCCGCTCGGTCAGCGAGCGTTGCTTGATGTCCTTGGTGACGCCAACCACCGTCCACCATTGCGGTTCCTGGCCCGGTCGCGGGACGCCGAACATTACGCGGCCACCCACGGGATCGCGGTCTTTCCAGTAGGTCCGCGCCATCGTCTCGTTGACCAGGGTGACCCTCGGTCGGCCGAAGGTGTCATCGCGCGACAGGTCGCGTCCCGCAATGACCGGAATCCGCATCGTGCCGGCATAGTCAGGCCCCACGCTGTTGAAGCTCACGCCCTGCGGATCGCCGTCGGCAGGCGTGTGGCCTTCCACGGTCACGTCGCTGAAGCTGCCGCCGGAGAAACCGAGCGGGATCCGGCGGCTGAGTGTCACCGATTCGACGCCGGGCATGGTGCCAACGCGATCGAGCGCGCGGGGGTAATAGTCACGGCCGTTCTCCGGCGTGTATCCGGCCGAGAACAGATCGAGCCAGCCCACGACGACCCCTTCAGCCTGGAATCCGGGGGTCATTCGTGCCGCTTCATTGAGGCTGCGAATGCAGAGGCCGGCGCCAACCAGCAGCGAGATCGAGAGTGCCACCTGCGCGGCGACCAACCCGCGGCGAAGTCGATGGCGCATGAAGGCGCGTCCTGCGGAGCCCGAGTCGCGGAGGGTGGTGGCCACGTCAGCGGGAGCGGCCTGGGCCGCCGGTGCGAGCGCGAAGAGCAGCACCGTGCCGACGGCCACGAGCGCCGTAAACCACACCACGCGAGCGTCAACGGCAACGGCAAGGTGAATGGGCAGCTCGGAAGGCGGCGCGAACCCAATCAGCAGTCCGGAGGTCCACCTTAGCGCGATCAACGCGCCGGCGCTGCCGAGCCCGGCGAGCACGATGCCCTCAACCATCAACTGCTGCACGATCCGCCAGCGCCCAGCCCCCATCGACAATCGAATCGCCATCTCGCGTTGCCGTGATGACGCGCGCGCCAGCAGCAGGCCGGCAAGGTTGGCGCAGGTGATCAGCAGGACGATGCCCGCAACCGCCATCAAGATCAACAGCACCGGCCGCAGCACCGCGATGCCGCCATCCGGAGAGTTGTCCAGCGGGAACACTGCCGCCTGGTGATCGATGTAGCGGTTCTGGCTGGCCCACGTCGTTCGCATTTGCTCGATCGTGGCATCCAGCTCCGCGCGCGCCTGCTCACGCGTCGAACCCGGCGCCAGCCGCCCGATGAGCGCGAGCCACCGGCTGCCGCGCACGGTTAGCCGATCGCCGCCAGGCATCACGGCCGGCTGCGCGCCGATCGGCAACCACATGTCATACGACAGGCCGGACACCGCGCCGAAGAAGCCCGGCGCCGCAACACCAACGATCGTGAACGGTTGCGAATTGATCTTGATCTGCCGGCCGATGACGTTCGGGTCCGAATCAAAGCGCCGCTGCCAGTACAAGTCGCTGAGAACGACGGTGGACGGCGCGCCCGGACGCTCTTCCTCCGGGGTGAAGCCTCGCCCGAGCGCGATCCTGGCGCCCAGCACGTCGAAGAAATTCGCCGTCACGAGCTCCGACCACGCGCGTTCGGCCTCGCGGTCAATCTGCACGCCCACCGAAAGATCCTCGGTGCCGATGATGCCGGTGACCTGCTTCGCGGCGCCGGCAATATCGTGGTAATCCGGATACGAAAAGCTCGGCAGGACGTCGCCCTTGTAGAGATAAGTGAACTGCACGAGCTCCTTGGTGCGGGCGGACCCAGGCATCGGATCGAGCAGCACGGCATTCACCCAGCTGAAGATCGTCGAGTTGGCGCCAATGCCGAGCGCGAGCATCAGCACCGCCACCGCGGTGAAGCCCGGATTGGCCCGGAGTGAGCGGAGCGAATACCGAAGGTCCTGCAAGATCGTCTGCATGGGGGAGTCTCCCGCTGGTGGTTGGGGCTGCCGCCGGCGCTCGCCAATCGCGTCGACGATGATGTGGGTCGCCTGGCGCCAGTACCAGCGCCGTGCGGCGCCGCGCCCGTGCTCGAGCGCGTGCGCGTGGAACAGTTCTTCGAGATCGCCGAGCAGGTCCTCGCCGCGGCGATCGACGATCTCTCGCGCAATCAGCCAGGTGGCAAGGCGGGGAGGTCTCATGCCGGCTCTCCGAGCAAATGCTCGATGCCGTCCGCCATGCTGCGCAGCGAGCGGTACGAGGCCTGTAACGACTTCATGCCGAGCGCCGTCGTCTCGTAGTGGCGTTTGCGTTTGCCGCCGCGTTGCGGAGTCGGATCGCCGATGCGGGACTTCAGCAGGCCCTTCTGTTCGAGGCGCTCAAGCGTGGTGTGCACCGCGCTGACCGAAACGCCGCGGCCACTGCGCGTATCGATCTCCGCGCACACCGCGGCACCGTAAGCCTCGGGGCCCAGCCGAACCAGGGCAAGCATCACGATCTGTTCGAACTCGCCAAGGATCGGGGGCGTTGTGCGGCTCATGGATCGTTAATATCCACAATGTAGATTAATTTGTCAAAAGATCAGGGTGCCTAGGGTGCCTGGGGTGCCGAAGGTGCCTAACGATCTGGGGTCGATTCCAGGTGTCGGATGAGGCCAGTGGTTGCCTTGATCGCTCGCTTCGCCAGGCGCTCGGCCGCGACTAGCTCGGCGTCCGTGATCAAGCCCTGTTCGTTCGCATCGAGCAGGTGATTGAGCACTTCGCCCAGCGAGCCCCTTGCGACTCGCAGGAAGTAGGCGAACTCCCTATGCTTGTATCCGCGCATGTAACCTTCGGCGATGTTCCTCGGGGCCGATCGCACAGCGTCCGACAACTGGTCCGCAAACTTGAACTTGAATTTGAATGCCGGCCGGGCAATAAACGCATCAACCTGCAGTTTCAGCGAGTGAGCAAGTTGCCATGCAATGATCTCCTCGAATTTCTTGAATCCGGCCATGCCCGCAGTAGCTGCAACTGGCGGACCGGCGACGAAACGTAAAATTCAGGCCTGTACACTCCCGTGCCAATCAACCAGATCGCAAGAATTTAGTCGTATCCCATTTGACGCGTTGGAGAATTCTGCAAACCCATAGCGGCGCAAAGGGCGCCTTGCCGAGGGCACCCCAGGCACCTTAGTCACCCCAGGCACCTTGCTAAGATTGCGTATGCGTTCAACAGCCGTCGCCCTGCTCCTGGCTCTTGGTGTGTCGTCCGTCGCAGCGGCGCAGGAGAAGCCACAGCCTCCCACGACCCTTCGCGCGCCATCGCGCACTGACGTGCTGCGCGGCGAGTACGGCCGGTATCGCGCCAACAACGACCTGCTGCACTACGACCTCGACATCAGGGTGGATCCGGAGAAGAAGTTCATCTCCGGCAAAAACACCATTCGCTTCAAGATGCTCAAGGACGACACGCGCATCCAGCTGGAGCTGTTCGCCAACTACGCGATCGAAAAGATCGTCATGGGCACGCAGGCGCTGAAGTACGAGCGCGATCACAACACCGTCTACGTTGATTTCCCGGAGACGCTTCGCGCCAACCGCACCTATTCGATCGAATTTCACTACTCGGGCCAG
Organism: Vicinamibacterales bacterium; assembly: GCA_035553795.1. Lineage (GTDB taxonomy): Bacteria > Acidobacteriota > Vicinamibacteria > Vicinamibacterales > UBA2999 > 12-FULL-67-14b. The sequence continues at coordinate 9,562 of DATMJU010000063.1, read as the reverse complement.
CCACGCGAGCAGGGGCGCTTCGGCGCGCTCGCGTTCCGGACCACGCCTGACGGCAAGCACTGGATCAACACCGCCAACGAAGGGGAAGGCTCAGCCTCCTGGTGGCCCAGCAAGGATCAGTGGCGCGACGAGCCGGATGAAGGCGCGGATATTCGCGTCGCGGTCCCGAACGGCCTCACCAACGTGTCGAACGGCCGCTTCATGGGCAAGACCGATCTGAAGGACGGCTACACGCGCTGGGACTATCGCGTGCATTACCCGATCAATTCCTACAACGTCTCGCTGAACATTGCCGAGTACACGCACTTCAACGAAGTGCACGGCGATCTGACGATGGACTATTTCGTGCTGCCGGGGAACCTGGAGAAGGCCAAGGTCCAGTTCGCGCAGGCGAAGCCGATGATGGAGGCGTTCGAGAAATACATCGGCAAGTACCCGTTCCCGAAGGATGGCTTCAAGTTGATCGAGGTGCCGTACTCGGGCATGGAGCACCAGAGCGCGGTCACCTACGGCAACCGCTACGCCAACGGCTACCTCGAACGCGACTGGACCGGCGTTGGCGTCAGCCTGAAGTTCGACTTCATCATCATCCACGAGAGCGCGCACGAGTGGTACGGCAACGCCATTTCCGCCGCCGACGTGTCCGACATGTGGATCCAGGAGGGCTGGTGCAACTACCTGGAGTTCATCTACGTCGAGGCGCTGTTCGGCCGCGAGGACGCCATCAAGTACGCCGGCGGCTACAAGTCAAAGGTCGGCAACAAGGAGCCGATCATCACCCAGCGCGGCATCCATCGCACGCCGAACCAGGACATGTACTTCAAGGGCGCGCTGTTCCTGGACACCCTGCGCAACGCCGTCAACGACGACACGCGCTGGTGGAAGCTGATGCACGATACCTACGAGAAGTTCAAGTACCAGAACATCATGACCGAAGACCTGGTGCGCTTCTTCAGCGCCGAGCTGAAGCAGGATATGACGCCGATCTTCGATCAGTACCTGCGTCGCGTTGACCTTCCGGTACTCGAGTTGACGCTGGACGAGGCGTCCAAGCGCCTGTCCTACCGGTGGAAGGCCGATGAGCGAGGCTTCGCGATGCCGATCAAGGCCGGCGACCCGTCGAAGTGGCAGATGATTCAACCGACCACTGACTGGAAGTGGATGGAGTGGGGTGCGGGCAAGGACGCGTTCAAGGTCGCGACCGAGCTGTTCTACGTCAACGTGCAGTGGCTGGGCGCGAACGGAAGGCCAGAAGCAGCAAGAAGCAAGTAGGAGGCGCCAGCGCTCTTCTTGCTACTTGCTACTTGCTACTTGCTACTTGCTACTTACTACTTGCTACTTGCTACTTACTACTTGCTACTACTCCGCCCTCAGCGCCGTCGCGGGATCAGTAGCAGCGGCGCGATTCGCCGGCGTCCAGGCCGCGAGCGCGAGGACCACGACGAACAGCAACGCCGTCCCTCCAAACGACAACGGATCCACAGGCGCCACGCCGACCAGCATCACTTGCGCGAGCGTGCCGATACCGGCGGCAAGCGCCAGTCCAATGACGCCGCCGATGGCGCCGAGGCGTCCGGCCTGCCTCAATACCATCGAGCGCATCTCACCGCTCGACGCGCCAAGGGCCATGCGAATCGCGATCTCGCGCGTGCGCTGCGCCACCAGGAAGGCCATCAGGCCGTAGAGACCGAGTGCCGCCAGGAAAATTCCGATCGTGCCGACGGTGCCGGCGATCCATGCCGCGAGCTTCTGCGGCAGCAATCCAATCGCCGCCGCATCGTTGAAGGACTGCAACTGGACGATCGGCACGTTCGGTTCGACCTGCGCCATCACCGTGCGAATGTCCTTTGCCACCTGCGCGCCTGGAACGTGACGGATGTAGAACTCCATCTGCGGCATAGGAAACTGCGCCGTCGTCACGTAGATGAACGGCGATGGCGGGCTGCTGATATAGCGGTACTTTGCGTCGCGCGCGACGCCCACGATCTGCAACGCGACTTCCTCCGTCGCGCTTTCGCGCCGCAGGAACGTGCGGCCGATCGCCGGCTCGCCTCCAAACATCTGCCGCGCCAGCGTCTGGCTGATCACCGCGACGGGCGGTGTGCCGATGCGGTCGGTATCGAGAAACGACCGTCCCTCCACGATGTCCATGTCGAGCGTGTCGAAGTATTCCGTCGACACCACGTCCCAGTCGGCGTCGAAACGGCCATCGCGGAACGGTCCTTGAACGCCAGGCACGCGCACGCTGCCGAGTCCGAAGCCGCTGCCCTGGAGCGGGATCATGCGCGCGTTGGCAACAGACTCGACGCCCGGAATGGTCCGTAGCCGCTCCCTGAACCGCGAAGCGAGTTCAACGGCCGGCTGCTCGCGATAGCCAGACAAGGACACGTCAACCGTCGCAATCATGATGTTCTCGGTCGTGAACCCGGGGTCGGTGTAGGCCGCCTGCTGCAAGGAGCGCAGGAAGAGCAGCGCGGTGACGACCAGCATCAGCGACAGGGCCACCTGCGCGCTGACCAGCGCGTTACGCAGGCGGAAGCGCTTGCGATCCGGGGTGGAGTTGGCGCCGTGGAGCATCGGCGCAAGATCGCCGCCCAGTGCGTGCTTTGCTGGTGCGAGTCCGAAGAGCGCTCCGGTGACAAGCGCCACGCCAAAAGCGAACGCCATGACCCGGACGTTGACGGTGAAATCCAGGTTGAGCGAGATGGGCAACGCCGGCAACGAGTTTTCCAGCAGAGACACCAGCCAGAGCGTCAGCGGGACGGAGGCAATGGCGGCGGCGATGAACAAGACGAGCGTCTCGGTCAGCAACTGCGTGACCAGGCGTCCGCGGCCTGCGCCCACGGCGAGGCGAGTCGCCATTTCGCGCCGGCGCGTGGCGGCCCGCGCCAGCAGCATGCCCGCAACGTTGCTGCACGCGATGGCGAGCAGCGCGCCCGTCAACGCGAACAGGAAGCCAAGGAACGCGAGGAACGGTGTGCGCATCGGACCGGGAATGCGTCCCATCGGCGCGACCGCGATGGTGTGATGCTGGCTCGCCCGCGGCTCGGCTTTCTTGAAGGCGGTCATCAGCGTATTGAGTTCCGCAAAAGACTGTTCGAGCGAGACTCCTGGCTTGAGCCGGCCAATCGCCACATGCCACGCGCCGCCTGGTTCCGTTAGGCGGCTTGAATTCGGTTCGCCGCGCACCACCTGCGCCATGGCGAATGGCGCCCACAGATCGGTGCCGATCATGGAAGATCCCTGGAAGCCCGGCTCTGCGACACCGACTACTGAGAACTCGAGATTGTTGAGCCGCAGCGGCTTGTTGAGGATTTCGGGATCGCTATTGAATCGCTTCGACCACAGCGCATGACTGAGGACGACCACCGGCCGCTCATTCGGCACCGCGTCCTCGTCGTCGCGGAAGAACCGTCCGAGCTCCGCGCGGGTGCCAAGCACGTCGAAGTAGTTGCCCGAAACAAGCGTGCCGATGACGCGCTCGCTCGTCCCCGCGGTGCCCATGCTCATCGGTCCGCCGCTGAAGTCGACAGCGGCGATCTCGGTCGTCTGGCTGTGGTCGCGCAAGTACCGGTAGGCCGGGTGCGACATGTTGTCGAACCCGCTACCTTCATTGGCCCGCCCGATGTCGATCAATGACTGCGCATGGCGAACGCCGGCGGTGGGTTCGAACAGCAGCGCGTCAGTCAGGCTGAAGATGGTGGCGGCTGCGCCGATGCCTAGCGCCAGCGAGACCACCGAGGTAAGGGTGAAGATCGGACTCCGCCCCAGCAGTCGGACGGCGTGACGCAGATCGGTGGCCAGTGACATGGCTCACTAGACCCGGAATGGCTGACTTTTGTTTCAGGTGCCGAATTGGCCTGAATTTGGCATTCGTTCGATTGAGACCGCGATGCCACAGGTGTCTTCATCCCCCTTCCGGGACCGCGTCGAAGCGGGACAGCAGCTCGCCGAGCGGCTGTTGAGCTATCGGAACCGGGCCGATGTGGTCGTGCTGGCGCTGCCGCGCGGCGGCGTACCCGTCGCGTACCAGATCAGCCAGGCCTTGAACGTCCCCCTCGACGTTTTCGTCGTGCGAAAGCTCGGCGTGCCTGGCCATGAGGAGCTGGCCATGGGCGCGATCGCGACCGGCGGGATTCGCGTGGTGAATGAGGACGTCGTGATCCCATTCGGGATCCCGTCCACGGTTGTCGATTCGGTGGCCTGCAGCGAGCAAATTGAGCTCGAACGCCGCGAACAGCTTTATCGCGGCACTCGGGCGGCAATCGGCCTCGCGAACAAGACCGTCATCCTCGTCGATGACGGTCTGGCCACCGGATCGACGATGCGCGCCGCGGTGATCGCGGCGCGCCAACAGCACCCGGCGCGCGTGATCGTGGCGGTGCCGGTCGGTGCCCCATCCACTTGCGCCGCCCTCGCACGCGACGCCGACGAAGCGATCTGCGTGCGCATGCCCGATCCGTTCGTCGCGGTCGGTCTCTGGTATCGCGACTTTGCACCCACGTCGGATCACGAAGTGCGAGAGCTGCTGGGGAACGCGTCGTGATGCGCCCGTCCAGGCACCTGACCCGTCACTTGATCGCCGCCGCCCGCTCCGCGGCGCGGCCCTTTCACTCCACCTGGGACGATCACGCGGCGATGCTCGCGCGCCTCAAGCCCGCCAGCATCACCCTGCTCGGCGAAGCGTCGCACGGCACGCAGGACTTCTATCACCTGCGCGCGAGCATCACGAAGTACATGATCGAGCATCACGGCCTCACCGCCGTCGCCGTCGAGGCCGACTGGCCCGACGCGTATCGCGTGAATCGTTTCGTGCGAGGCGAGGGTCCCGATCAGGATGCCAACACCGCGCTATCGGGCTTCGAGCGGTTCCCCTCGTGGATGTGGCGCAACACCGAGGTGCTGTCCTTCGTGCGCTGGCTGCGCGAGTGGAACGACGAACATCCGCGCAACAAGGTTGGATTCTATGGACTCGATCTCTACAGCTTGCTGGCGTCGATCCAGGCGGTGATCGCTTATCTCGACAAGATCGATCCCGAGGCGGCCCGCCGCGCGCGCGACCGCTATGCGTGCTTCGACCATTGCGCTGGTGATACGCAGGCCTACGGGTATGCTGCGGCGGCCGGGATTGTCGAGTCGTGCGAAGAGGCGGTCGTCAAGCAACTCGCCGAGTTGAGCAGGAAGGCGGCGGTGTACACCGCTGAGGGCGGAGACGAGGCCGAGGAAGATTTTTTCTTCGCCGAGCAGAACGCCCGCCTGGCGGTGAATGCCGAGGAGTACTACCGCGCGATGTTCCGCGGACGTCACTCGTCGTGGAACATTCGCGACACGCACATGGCGGACACGCTCGATGCGCTGCTCAATTACCTCAGCGCGCGCAGCGGCGTGAAGGCCCGGGTCGCCGTGTGGGCGCACAACTCGCATCTTGGCGATGCGCGGGCGACCGAGATGGCCGATCGCGGCGAGTTGAACCTTGGACAGTTGTTGCGGCAGCGATACGGCCAGGACGCGCAGTCGATCGGCTTCACCACCTTCGACGGAACGGTCACCGCGGCGCCGGACTGGGATGCCGAAGCCGAGCGCAAGGTCGTGCGCGCCGCGTTACCGGGCTCGATCGAGTCGGTGCTGCACGAGGTGGGCATTCCGCAGTTCGTGCTGCACTTGCACGACGAACGGTTGGCGGGGTTTGCCACGCCGTTGCTTGAACGCGCCATCGGGGTGATCTACCGCCCGCAAACGGAGCGGCAAAGCCACTACTTCCACGCCCGGGTGGCCGAGCAGTTCGACGCGCTGATCCACGTGGATCGTTCGACGGCATTGGTTCCGTTGGAACCATCGCCGCACTGGTATCATGAAGAGGTTCCAGAGACTTATCCCTCAGGTCTCTAAGCTCTGCCTTTTGTTACGGACCTGAGGATGCCACTCGCACAAGCACAAATTCTCCGAATTCCTGCGGCCGGCGCAACACTGAACGCCGATCTTGTTGTTCCCGTTGATGCGAAGGGCATCGTCCTGTTTGCGCACGGCAGCGGGAGCAGCCGTCATAGTCACCGCAATCAGTTCGTCGCGCGCGTCCTCCAGGATTCCGGATTCGGCACGCTGCTGATGGACCTGCTGACATCGGAAGAGGAGCGCATCGATAACCAGACCCGCGCGCATCGCTTCGATATCAACCTGCTTGCGACGCGGCTCGGAGCGGCCGTGACGTGGACCGCGTCGCAACCGACGTTGAAAGCGTTGCCGATCGGACTGTTTGGCGCGAGCACCGGCGCCGCCGCCGCGATCGTCGCCGCGGTCAGGCATCCGGATCTCGTGCGGTCGGTCGTGTCCCGCGGCGGGCGCCCGGATCTCGCAGGCGAGCAGCTCGCGGTCGTCAAGACGCCGATCATGCTGATCGTTGGCGGCTACGACGATGCGGTGCTGGTGTTGAACGAGCAGGCCAAGGCGAAGATGACCGGTGAGGTGTCCCTGAAGGTCGTGCCGCGCGCCACGCACCTGTTCGAAGAGTCTGGAGCGCTGGCGCAGGTCGCCGACTACGCGGCGGCGTGGTTTCTTGCGACGCTGAAAGCCAGTAGCCAGTAGCCAGCAGCCGGGAGCGCCCAAGCCCCAAGCCCCAGGACCCAAGACCCAAGACCCAAGAGATAATCACCAGGTGCGCCTGACGTCGTTTCAGCGGCTCGCCATCTGGACGCTTGCCACTACCTATTTCTTGATTCTCGTCGGCGGCCTCGTCCGGGCTTCCGGCGCCGGCCTCGGCTGCCCGGACTGGCCCCGGTGTTTCGGCTCGTGGATTCCGCCAGCGTCGGCAGCAAACCTGCCGCCGCAATTCGATCCATCGCAGTTCAACCCGACGCTGATGTGGACGGAGTACTTGAACCGCATCCTTGGCGTCACGGTCGGCTTCCTGATCCTGGCGACCGCGGTTTCCGCCTGGCGGCATCATCGTCGCGATCCGCACATCCTGTGGACGACGATCGCAGCATTCCTGCTGGTCGGCTTCGAAGGCTGGCTCGGCGGCCGCGTCGTGGCGCACGAGCTCGCGGCGTGGATCGTCACGGCGCACTTGATCGTCGCGATCATCATTGTGCAATTGCTTCTTTACGCCACGTACGCCTCGAGTGCGCAGGGCCCGCCTTCGCGGCCTGATGCACTGCGAGCGGAGGCGGACGCGCAGGGTGCGGTGACCTGGGCTGTCGGAGGGTTGATCGCGTTGACCTTGTTGCAGGCGGGGTTCGGTACTCAGGTTCGCGGGGCGGTGGATGCGGCGCTCGATTCAGGCGTCGCGCGGGAACTGGCGATTTCAACCGTCGGGTGGCTCGACCTCATCCATCGTGACCTCGCGTTCGTCTTGCTGATCGGCTCGACGCTGCTGACGTTGTGGCTGATGTCCAAGCGCTCACCTTTGGTGAATTGGTCGCTGATCGTCCTGGCGCTCGCCGGTCTGCAGATCGCCGTCGGGATCTACATGGCGTACGGCTACCTGTTACCCGCGGCCCAGGTGGCGCATCTAACCCTTTCGAGCCTGCTCCTCGGCGCGGAAACCGTGCTGTGGCTGATGAGCCGGTCGCGCTGATAGAATTCGCCCGATTGTTCTTTCGTAAGGGGAACCCATGACACGACTCAGCGTGCTGGCGTTGACACTGTTTGCGACGGTCGCGTCCGCGCAAGGCACTTATGACCAGGCCGCGCTCACCGCGTTTCGCGCCGAGCGCGAGAAGATCCTGCTGGCCGACAACGGCTGGTTCACGGTCGCCGGTCTGCACTTCCTCAACCCGGGCGAGAACAAGTTCGGTTCCGATCCGCTGAACGATATCGTCCTCGAGTTCGGCGACGTGCCGAAGCAGGCCGGTGTCATCACGATGAACGGCAACGAGGTCACGATCAAGGCGGCCGACGGCCAGACGCTGAGCTACAACGGCAAGCCTGTGAAGGAAGGTCCGCTGCGGCTGGCGGCCCAGGGCCGTCCCGCGGATCTGATTACCTACAAGTCCACGTCGTTCTTCCTGCACTTCAGCGGGCCGCGCCTGGCCATCCGCGTGCGCGATCAGAACGCGCCGCTGCGCAGGAACTTCTCCGGGCTCAAGTGGTATCCCGCCAATCCCGCGCTCAGGGTGACCGGGCAGTTCACGCCGCTCGAGAAGCCGAAGGTGGTACAGGCGCCGACGATTCTGGGCGACCTCGAGCCGTTCACGGTGCCCGGCAACGTCGCCGTGACGATCGGCGGCAAGACCGCGAACATGGAAGCGTGGCGATCGGGCGAGCGGTTGTGGTTCGTGTTCCGCGACCTCACCAGCGCCGACACGACGTATCCATCGGCGCGCTTCCTTTACACGGATGCACCAGGGCCGGACGGCAAAGTGGTGCTCGATTTCAATCGCGCCCAGAATCCGCCGTGCGCCTACAACCCATGGACGACGTGTCCGCTCCCGCCGGCGGCGAACAAGCTGGCCGTGCGCATTGAAGCGGGCGAGAAGCGGTATCACGCGGAAGCGACCTCGAATGCCGCGGTAAGGAAGTAACAACAGGCGGTGGGCGAGAACGCCGTCGATTCGAGCTTCCTCGCCTTCGTCACCTTCACCGTCGTCCTGGTCGCCACGCCCGGGTCAACGACGGCCGTTGTCGTTCGCAACACGCTTGAAGGCGGGCGCCGCGCCGGTTACCTGACCGCGCTCGGCGCCGCACTCGCCAACACCACCATCGCCATTGCCTGCGGATTGGGACTGTCGCTCCTCGTTGCGGTGTGGCCGGGTTCACTCACGGCGATCAAGTTCGGCGGGGCGTTGTTCCTGGCGTGGCTTGGCATCTCAAGCCTGTATCGCGCGCTTCGCCATCCGGATGGCGGGATTCAACTGACGCTCGATCTGAAGGACGCGCCACCGCGTTCGCATGCCGCGGCGTATCTCGGTGACGGCCTGACGATCAATCTGCTCAGTCCCGTGATCATCAGTTTCTACCTGTCAGTGGTGCCGACATTCATCCCTGCATCAGCGTCGCGGTTCTACTACTCGGGATTGGCTGCGACGCACGTCAGCCTCGCGCTTGCGTGTCACGGCCTCTGGGCCACCGGGCTGGACGCGATGCGGCGATTCTTCGTAGCGCCGTGGACGCGCCGGGTACTGCAAGCCGGGACGGGCCTGGCGTTGATCGCGCTGGCGCTGCGCATTCTGACCGGCGCCTAGCCCCTCCGTCCGTCACAACAAAAGCAGGCGCGCGACAGCCGGATCCGCGCGATCCAATGAAGAATACGGCCATGTTCCGAGACGCGATTCGTGACCTCCGTCATGCTGTTCGCCTCCTCGCCGCGTCGCCGACCTTCACCGTCGTCGCGGTCCTGACGCTGGCATTGGGCATCGGCGCCAACACTGCGATCTTCAGCGTGGTGCAGGGCCTGCTGCTGCGGCCGCTGCCGTACGCCGAACCCGATCGACTGTTGTTCGTCGACGGCGTCCTCTCGAGGCCTGATGGCGAGACGAGTTTCCAGATCGCGTACACGGACATCGAGACGATTCGACGCGAGTCGAAGACCGTCGCGGCGATCACGGCGTGGAACACGGCTTGGGGG
>DATMJU010000062.1:0-5836 GCA_035553795.1 Vicinamibacterales bacterium | reverse complement strand
CCGACAACTGGCGGGCGGCGACGCGATCCAGTTGACGCGCGGCAACACCGACGACACGCACCCTTCGTTCTCGCCTGACGGCAGCCAGATTGTGTTCAGCTCGGACCGCAACGGCGGCGGCATCTACGTGATTTCGGCGTTGGGTGGTGAGCCACGCCAATTGACGAACAGGGGTTGGCGGCCACGCTTTTCTCCTGACGGCAGGACCATTGCGTACTTCACCGGTCCGCGCAGTAACTCGCTGACCGACGAGAGAATCTTCCTCGTGCCCGTTACCGGTGGCGAACCAGTGCCGTTCCACCCTGAATTCCTGTCGATCAGGAATCCAGTCTGGTCGCCGGACGGTCGACGCCTGTTGTTCATGGGGCGGCGGGACAAAGCGGATCGCTGGCCAGACGACGCCGACTGGTGGATCGCGCCAGTGGACGGCGGAGATGCGAAACAGATCGACGCGTTCGAGGTTCTCGGCCGCGAGGCGTTCATCGACTACACGGTGCCGGAGGTCTGGGACGCCGGCAACGGCATTCTGTTCAGCCGGCGTGTTGCGGACAGCACCAACGTATGGCGGTTGCCGCTCTCATCCGACCGGCGAGCGCTGCCGGACCTGCAGCAATTGACGTTCGGGACCGGCAAGGAGATGGAGCCGAATATCCTCCCGGCCGGGGGATTGATCTTCTCCAACTACACCGAACGGCTAAACCTCTGGAGCCTGCCGATTGACGCCGCCGGTCGCATCGGCGACGACCTGCAGCCGCTCACGCAGGGCGACACCATGGCCGGCAGTCCCACGATTTCGCTGAGCGGCGACCAGCTTTTGTTCACCGCCGACCGCGGCGCCGGCCGCCAGGTGTGGCTCCGAAACCTTCGGACGGCGAGCGAGGCTGCTGTGAGTCCCGGAGGCAGCACCGTCAGAGGGGCCGTGCTGTCTAGAGATGGTAGGCGCGTCGCCTGGCAGGTCCCCGAGGCGGCTGGAACGGGTTTGTACACCGCAGCGACCACTGGTGGTGCACCGGCGCGGATCTGCACTGGCTGTGGCGGCCTGATGTCCGGCTGGACCCTCGACAACCGGTTCCTGATAAATCAGTCGCAGGTGCCGAGCCGTTTTTCGCAATTGGACGTGGCCACCAGGGAGTCACGACCGCTACTCGCACACCCGACGCGCGGCGTGTATTCGGGCAACCTCTCCGGTGATGGCCACTGGCTCACGTTCCACGCACACGTCGAGGATTCCGCGCATGGCCAGCAGATCTACGCTGCGCCACTGACCCGGCAGCCGGTCGATGTGGCGTCGTGGATCCCGATTACCAGCGGCGAATTCGAGGACGACAAGCCTCGCTGGTCGGCAAAGGGCGACGCCATCTACTTCACCTCTCTACGCGATGGCTACCGGTGTTTATGGATGCAGCGTGTGGATCCCGCGTCGAAACAGCCAACGGGACCCGCCGAAAGCATTCGCCACTTTCACTCGACGCGCCTGGGCATGATGTTCCCGGATCTGACACTGCTGGGGGTATCGGTCGCCAGAGATCGCCTCGTCTTCACGCTCGTCAATCGCACCGCCGGTATCTGGATGGGGACTCCGGCGCAGGCGGCACAATAGGGCCAGCCCATCAATTGGTGGTAGTGTTCAGCGTGAGGTAGAGACCATGGCTGACGAAAAGACCCCCTTCGGAGTGATTCCCCCCGGCACGCCTTCGCCAAAGACCGTTCTCGGGACGATGACACCTTCACCGGCGAACGTGGCCGGCACGCCACCGCCAGCGACGAACGTTGGTGGCACGCCTCCGCCGAATCGAAGCTGACCTCGACTACTTCGGTCGGACGTTGAGCACGCCGCGCATGTCCTTGCAACCCGGATCCATCGTCAGGTTGCAGTAGAAGGGGAAAGTGCCGGCCTGGTCGGCGCGGAACTCGAAGGTGATCGACGACTGGCCCGGCACGCGCTTGATGATGCGGTAGGCGTCAATCGCAAAGCTGATCGGCACGTCCTCGCTGCGCAGGGTGATCTTCACGAGATCGTCCTGGGAGACATCCAGCTTGTTCGGCGTAAACACGTGGTCCCTCGCGACGATGGTGAATTCGCGCCGGTTCTGGGCGGGCTCCTGCGCAGACAGCACGGTCGCAGACAACGCGGCGACGGCCAGGATCAGGCGCATGACTGATTGTACGTAGAAAAGGCCGGGGCTGACGCCCCGGCCTTTCGAACGTTTGATCGATCTCGTGCTTAGCGGCGCGGGCCGCGGTCACGGCGCGGGCCGCGATCGCCGCTCGGACGGTCGCCGCCGCCTTCGCCTGAGGCCGAGCCGGCAGGCGCGCCTTCGCCACCTTCGCCGCTGCCGGCCGGTGGTGCGCCGCCCTCTTCCGGGGTAATCAACGCCTTGCGCGACAGGCGAATCTTGCCGGTCGGGTCGATGTTGATCACCTTCACCAGCACCTGCTGGCCTTCCTTCAGCTCGTCACGCACGTCCTTGACGCGGTAGTGCGCGATTTCCGAGACGTGGAGGAGGCCGTCGGTGCCCGCCATGATTTCGACGAACGCGCCGAAGTCGGTGATGCGCTGCACCTTGCCGAGGTAGGTCTTGTTCAGTTCGGCGGTGGCGGTGAGTTCCTGGATCATGCCGATCGCCTTGTTGGCCGCGGCTTCATCGGACGAGGCGACGTTGACGTGACCGTCATCCTCGACGTCGATCTTGACGCCCGTCTTCTCGATGATGCTGCGGATCATCTTGCCGCCGGGCCCGATGACGTCGCGGATCTTGTCGACGGGAATCTTGATGGTGATGATGCGCGGCGCGTAGGCCGACATGTTGGTGCGGTGCGTGGACAGCGACTCCTGCATCTTCTGCAGGATGTGCATGCGGCCCGCCTTGGCCTGCGCCAGCGCGTCGCGCATGACCTGCGCCGAGACGCCGCTGATCTTGATGTCCATCTGCAGCGCCGTGATGCCGTTGGCGGTGCCGGCGACCTTGAAGTCCATGTCGCCGTAGTGGTCTTCCGCGCCCGCGATGTCCGACAGGACCGCGTACTTGCCGGTCTTCTCGTCCATGATCAGGCCCATCGCCACGCCGGCGACCGGTGACTTGATCGGCACGCCCGCGTCCATCATGGCCAGCGAGCCGCCGCACACCGACGCCATCGACGAGCTGCCGTTCGACTCGAGAATGTCCGAGACGATGCGGATCGTGTAGGCGAAGTCGGTTTCGGCGGGAATCATCGGCGCCAGCGCGCGTTCGGCGAGCGCGCCGTGGCCGATTTCACGGCGGCCGGGGCCGCGCATCGGCTTCACTTCACCGACCGAGAACGGCGGGAAGTTGTAGTGGAGCATGAAGCGCTTCCACGTTTCGCCATCCACCATTTCGATCTTCTGCTGATCGTCGGCGGTGCCCAGCGTCGCGGTGACGAGCGCCTGCGTTTCGCCGCGCGTGAACACGGTCGAACCGTGGACGCGGGGCAGCACGCTGTTCTCGATCGTGATCTGGCGGATCTCGTCGAACTTGCGGCCGTCCTGGCGGATGTTCTTGCCGAGCACTTCCTCGCGCAGCGCGCGTTCCTGCATCGCGTGGAAGTAGCCCTTGGCTTCGAGCTTGTTGGCCGCAAACGCTTCCGGCAGGCCGGCGAGCATGTCCTTCTCGACCTTCGCGACCGTCGCGTAGTTCACCAGCTTGCCCTTGATGCGCATGGCATCGGCAAGGGCGGTGTACGACTGTTCGACGTAGGCCTTGAGCTCGGCGTTTTCCTTCTGCTCGGGCTTGGCGAGCTTGGTGCGGCCCGCTTCCTTGGCGAGGGCGTCGATGCCTTCGACCAGCTGCTTGATGGCGCCGTGCGCCGTCTCGAGCGCGGTGACGGCTTCTTCTTCCGTCACTTCGTTGGCGCCCGCTTCGACCATCACGATGCCGTCCCTGGTGCCGGCGACGACGAGATCGAGCTTGCTCTGCTTGCGCTGCGGGAAGGTCGGATTGACGATGAACTGGCCATCGACGAGCCCGATGCGCACGGCGGCGACGGTCTTCTCAACCGGCATCTCCGAGAGCGCCAGTGCCGCGCCGGCGCCGGTGAGCGCGAGCACGTCCGAATCGTTCTCGGTGTCGGCGGACAGCACGAACGCGATGACCTGCGTCTCGTAGGCCCAGCCGCCGGGGAACAGCGGACGAATCGGCCGATCGATCAAGCGGCTGGTGAGCGTTTCCTTTTCGGTCGCCTTGCCTTCGCGCTTGAAGAAGCCACCGGGGATGCGTCCCGAGGCGTAGGTGTATTCACGGTAGTCCACGGTGAGCGGAAGGAAATCGATGCCTTCACGCGGGCTGGACGAGTGGCACGCGGTCACGAGGACCATGGTGTCGCCCATGCGGACGACGACCGAGCCATCGGCCTGCTTGGCCAGACGTCCCGTCTCAATGGAGATGGTCTGGCTGCCGAAAGTTAGATCTTTCTTATGCATAACTGGCCTGCTATTTGACTGAGCGACGCGGTTACTTGCGGATACCGAGGCGCTTGATCACCTCAGCGTAACGATCGGCGTCCTTGCTCTTCAGGTAGTCAAGCAGCCGACGGCGCTGGCCAACGAGCTTGAGCAGCCCGCGGCGCGAATGATGATCCTTGCCGTGCGACTTGAAGTGCTCGGTGAGGTAATTGATGCGTTCGCTGAGGATGGCGACCTGGACTTCAGGTGAGCCGGTGTCTTTGTCGTGAGTCTTGAAATCGCCGATGAGGGCGGTCTTCTTGTCTTTCGTGAGTGCCACTGTCTGTACCTCCACGCACGGCCGAGTAGTCGGATATTCGAGCTACCAAGCCGCCGTATATGGCGATTTCAGCATCGCCTGTAACCTCAATATGTTACCCCAGAAGGCCATCAGGCCAACAGGCTGACGGGCCGTCAGGCCAATACGACCCAACCGTGCAGGTGCCCGGGCGACTTTCCGGGTCGTGCCAGGCCCACCAAATCGCCGTCTGGCCCGAGCAGCCGAGTCACCGGAGCCAGAGTAGCCAGCGGCTCAAGAACGTCGCTTGGGCCCATCTCGACACCGTTCTTCAGCCTTTCAATCTGGAGCGCAGAACGGAGCGTCACAGACGGCAAATCGGTCAGAAGTTCACGGAATGGCACAATCCGGGCCGCGAGCGACTCGCGCGGGTCTTGTAGCAGCTCCGCCAGCGGCACCGCCCGATCGAGGCCGAACTCGCCCGAGCGCGTCCGGCGAAGGGCGGTCAGGACGGCGCCGCAACCAAGCACCTCGCCGAGGTCGTGCACCAATGAGCGCACGTAGAAACCGGCGGTCACCTGCATTTCGAGCCGCGCGCTCTCGCCATCGAACGACCTCAACTCGAGCCGCCGCACGCTGACGGTCACCGCTTTGGGTCGCTGGGCCGGCGGCGCATCCGCCGCCTCGCCCTTGCGCGCGCGCTTGCGCGCCAGGTCGTAGGAGCGCTCGCCGTCGATGTTCTTCGCCGAGAACGCCGGCGGTGTCTGTTCGAATGTGCCCCTGAAACTCTCGAGCGCGGCCGCGATCGCCTCGCGGGTCGGACGCGCGTCCGAGGTGTGGGTCACCGTGCCCGAGGCGTCGTAGGTGTCCGTGGCGCGCCCGAACGCGACCGTCGCTTCGTAGGTCTTGTCGCTCGCGGTGAGGAATTGCGCGACACGCGTCGCGCGGCCGACGACCAGCGGCAGCACGCCGGTCGCCATCGGATCGAGCGTGCCGGTATGGCCGATCCGCGACTCGCCGAGCACGCGGCGCGCGAACTTCACGACGTCATGCGACGTCGGGCCTTCGGTTTTGTCGACGACGAGGACGCCTTCGATGAGCATGCGGGCCTTGGGGACGTAGGGGGCCTAGGGGCGTAG
>DATMJU010000061.1:0-8100 GCA_035553795.1 Vicinamibacterales bacterium | reverse complement strand
GTCTTGATCCTGTTCGCGACCGTGATCATCTGGCTGGTGCGCGCGTTCATCCAACACCGGCGCTGGCTGAAAGCGTCGACCGTCCAGGCCGAGTTCCATACCAAGCTGCTCGATCGCATGACCACCAACGAGGAGCTCCTGGCCTACGTGCAAAGCCCGGCGGGCCGCCGCTTCCTCGAGGCCGCGCCGGTGAGGGCGGACGCCGAGAGCCCGTCGTATTCCGCTCCGGTCGGCTCGATCGTGTGGTCGCTGATGGCGGGCGTGATCCTCACCGTGCTTGGGTTCGGCTTCCGCTACGCCGGCAATTTCGTCAAGGACGAAGCCCGGGACGCCATCATCGTTGTCGGCGTCATCATCCTGTCACTCGGCATCGGCTTCGTGTTCGCCTCGTTGATGGCCTTCGTCGTCTCGTCGCGGCTCGGCCTGTTCCCCCAGAAGGCCGCGGCGGAATCGCCGTCCCCCAATGCGTGACCTCACGCTGACCGACATGGAACGCCTCGGCGCCTTTGACGAAGCCGAACGGACGTTCCAGATGACCGAGGAAGCCTTCCGGGCGTTCTACGAGCTGACGGCCAGGCCTGTCCGGGTCTACCTGGCGCGGATGACCGGCGATGAGCGGCTCGCGGACGATCTGCTGCAGGAGTCGTATTACCGCTTCCTGCGAGCGAACGTCACGTTCGACAGCGACGAGCACCGCCGCAACTACCTGTTCCGCATTGCCACGAACCTGGTCCACGACCACCGGCGGAAACCGTTCATGGAAGTGCCCGCCTCAGACGCGACTGACGCGGCCGACTCGAGGCACCACGCCGACACCGCGGAGCGAGCCGCGCGCCGGATGGACTTGCACTCGGCGCTGAAAACACTCAAGCCGCGCGAACGCAGCCTGCTGTGGCTCGCCTACGCGCAGGGCTGGACGCACGAGGAGATCGCCGCGGCGATCGGCGTGAAGACCGCGAGCCTCAAGGCGATGCTGCATCGCGCGCGCCAACGGCTCGTCAAGCGACTGAATCCGGGAGGGCGCTCATGACTCTCTTTCGCCAGGGCCACGGAGCACAGGCTCCAGACTGCCCCCACGAACAGCACGTCGTGAATGCCGTGCTGGCCGGCTCATGGCCGGAGCGGTGCGACGAGAACCTCGTCACGCATGCGGCGGCCTGCCAGACCTGCAAAGAAGTGGCAAGCGTCTCGATACTACTCCGTGAGGATGTCGACTCCTCCCGGATCGAAGTGCAGGTCCCCGCTGCCGGCCAGGTGTGGTGGCGCGCCGCAGTGCGCGCGCGTCTCGAATCTACCCAGGCGGCGACGCGGCCAATTGGCTGGATGCACGCGATCACGGCGGCGATGGTCGCCGGTGTCTTCCTCGCGATCGTAACGGCCGTGTGGCCGATGGTGCCGGGCGTGCTCCAGACGCTGCGCTCCGCGTCGGCCGAGTTCTTCCCGAGCACGACGGTCGCGACCGCGATCGCCGGCGGGCTGGCGCAGACGGTGCTGATCGGCGTCGTCGCGGCGGCGCTGCTACTGCTCGCGCCCCTCGCAGTGTACTTCGTGTTATCGGATGATTGAGCGGGAGGACGAAGGTCTTCTACGAGGGGCAATCAGGGCGCGGCGGTTCGTCCGTCGCGTCCTTCTTCCTCGCGCAAAAACGGAAATTCGCGCCGCGCCTGTCCTGAGTCTCCCAATACTGCGGGCACTGCGGCCAGAACTGCACTTCCTCGAGCACTTCCTTGTAGCGGAACACCGCGTCCTTCACGTCGATCAGCGTCGGCTGAAACCGGTGGCCGAGCACGCTTTCGCGATGAAAGTTCGGCGTCGCAGCGCCCTCGCACGACGCAATGCGCGGCACGAGGCCCGCGGCTTCCGCGACGAACACGTTGACGGCGGCGGAACCGAACGCGTTGAAGCCAACCCGCTCGAACTTCAACCGCGCTCCGTCCTTCATCGTGAGCTCTGCGCACCACGTGTCACTGGCCAGAATCGACGCGCCGCATTCGAGCTTCACCGCGGCCACGCTGTCGACCGTGCCGAATACTTCGCGCGCACGCTCGGCTTCGCGTTGGGCTGGTAGTGAGGAACAGGCGGACATCGACAGCAGCAAGATGCACGTGACAGGTCGCAAGAAGCGCGGCTCGCCTCTTGCGACTTGCTTCTTGCTGCTTGCTACCATCGTCCCGACGCTCCCCCGCCGCCGGACGATCCGCCGCCGAAGCTGCTGCTCGATGAAGACGAGCCCGACGAAGACCCGGAACTGGTGTTGCCCATCGTCCAGCCGCTTGACGAGCCGCCGCTCCCGCGACCACCGGAGTCGCGGAACGCGTCTCGCCAGGACTTGCGTCCGCCCAGTCGATATCCGACGACAAACATCGCGAGCGACCAGGGCAGCAGCGTCATGAGCGACAACCTCCCAAGGAACGCCAGGCTCATCACCAGTGGCATCCCCCCGAAGAAGCTGCCGAACAGCAACGGGAAGCCGGTCTTGGTTCGCAGACCAATGCCCACCATGCCGAAGCCGATCGTCACGAACACGCCGAAGAACGGGATCAGGAGCCAGATCGGAAAGTCATCACCACTCGACTGGTTGAACTTCGCCAGTTCCTCGGGTGTGAGCACCTGCTGTCGTTCGACGATGGTGGCGATGCGGTCAAGGCCGTCGCGGATGCCGCCCGAGTAGTCGCCGTCGCGAAAGCGCGGCGTGAAATTATCGCGAATGACCTGTCCCGCCAGACCGTCTGGCAGCACACCCTCGAGGCCGTAGCCAACCTCGATGCGCATCTCGCGCTCGTTCGGCGCGACCAGGATCAGCACACCGTTGTCCTGCTTCGCCTGGCCGACGCCCCACTCCTTGAACAGGCGGTTGGCGTATTCCTCGACGGACATGCCGGCCAGCGATTCAACCGTCGCAACGGCGATCTCGGATGACGTCTGTTGTTCTACCTGATCGAGACGGCGATCGATCTCGGCCTCGACGGCCGGATCGATCACGTTCGCAAAATCGTTGACGCGGCCGGCGGGCTTGGGGAGGGACTGCGCCGAGGCGGTCGGTGACAGTAGCAAGTAGCAAGCAACAAGTAGCAAGAAGAACGGGAGTCTCTTGCTACCTGCTACTTGCATCTTGCTACTTCGTCCCCATCGACTTCTTGATCGCCGCAACCGTGACCTCGGTCCGGAACGCCACCATCTTCTTTCCGTTCTCGATCGTCTTCTCGATCGGGTCGAGCGGCACCCCGTTGATCACGAACTTGCCGGCCTTGCGGCGCTCCTTCATGCGGATGGCGTCGGTGCTCACCGTCGCGATGATCGACGAGATGTAGTAGTTGTCGTGATAGCCCTCGAGCTTTTCGTTGATGCCGAGCTTCTCCTGCTCGAACAACTCGACGTCACCGTAGTTGTAGAACTCGGGAATGAAGTGCACGGCGCCGTTGCCCTTCCACTCGGCGTTCAGGGTGGTCGCCACTTCCTGCATGCCCTTCAGGTTGCCGCCGCTGTCGCCCATCATCACCACGTCCTTGAAGCCCTGCGAGCGCAGGCTGTTGGCAATGTCGGTCAGCACGGCGCGGTAGGTCGCCTGCGACAGCACGATCGTGCCAGGCGACAGGTTCGGGCGCAGCGGGTTGCCGGGTTCGAGGGTGACGATCGGCGCCACGAGAGCGTTGCCCAGCGCGCGGGCGACCGAATTACCCATCGCCTTCAGCACGTTGTTGTGCTTCCCGGTCGTCAGGTAGGGACCGTTCTCCTCGATGCCGCCGGTCAGCACCAGCGCGGTGGTCTTGCCCGCCTTGATCTGATCGCGCACCTCCAGCATGGTCAGGTCTTCGATCCATACCGTGTCGGCCATGTCGATTGGCCGCGGCATGTCGGTGACATCCACGCGCGGAGCAGTATTCACCGACGCCACACGGCGTTGCGGCTGGCCGGCCGGCGCTCCCTGCGGGCTCCCGCCTGCGGGAGGTTGAGCAAAAGCCGTGGTGGCGGCGCAGAGCGTTACAAACAAATACGTTAGAGCGCGCATGGGTCCCCCTGTAACTGACCGGCATTGTAGTCGTATCCGTTACAATGTGTCCGTTTAGGGGCCGCCGTGAAACTCAGGCGCCTGAACCAATTAGGGAGTCATTCATGCAGCGTTCGACCAAGTCCACCGTGATCGTGGCCGGAGTTGTGCTGGCCGCGTTCGTGAGCACGTTGACCATCACCACTTCGGGCCAGGGCCAGGCGCCGCCGCCGGCCGCCAACACGCCGCCGAAGCCGCTCGTTCCCGTCGCCGCCAGTTCTGTCGCCGCCAACCCCGATCCCTTCGTCAACGAGTACGTGACGATGACCGGCGCCGTGGAGGCGAACCTGTCGAAGACGTCGTTCTCGGTCGACCAGGACAAGGCCAAGGCCACCGGCAAGGAAGTGCTCGTGCTCGCGCCGACCCTGCAAAAGGCCGCGGACGCCAACGCCTACGTCACGGTGATCGGCCAGTTGATCAAGTTCGACGAGAAGGAAGTCGCGGCGAAGTTGAAGGACTACGCGATCGACCTGTCGCCGGCCGACATCGCGAAGTTCAAGGGCAAGCCGGTCGTCCTCGCGACCTCCGTCATCAACACTGCCGGCATCGACATCGCGAAGAAGCCGATTCCGCCGATGACCGCCGACGACCTGGCGCTGCAGAAGATCATGGTCAAGTTGCCGCCCGCGCAGGGCGCGGTGCGCAAGACGCTCGACAGCAAGGACATGGCCGGCGCGAAGGAACAGGCGACGATCCTGAAGCAGGCGTTCACCGACATCGAGGTCTTCTTCAAGGCCAAGAAGAACGATGAAGCCATGAAGTGGGCGATCGACGGCAAGAACCACGCGGAGTCGATCCTCGTGAACCTGAACATGAACAACATCGAAGCCGCCAAGACGTCGATCACGCCGATGGGCAGCACGTGCGCCTCCTGCCACGGCAAGTACCGCGATCGCATGGAAGATGGCACGTTCAGACTGAAGAGCGGAAGCTAAGAGTAAAGAGTTAAAAGTTTAAAGTTGAGAGTTAAAAGTTAAAAAGCTTCGAGGACATATGAAAAAGATTGCTCTTATCGCCCTCAGCCTCACCGTGCTGGCCGGCACGTTTGCCGCGGCCCAGCAGGGCCAGCGTCGCCCGCCCGATCCGCGCTCGATGGGCGGCGGTGACTGCCGCGACAATCCGTACAACTGCAACGACGTCGCCAATCCCCTCCCGGCCGCCAACACGGTGTGGCTCGAGGAGATGACCTGGATCGACGTGCGAGACGCCCTGAAGGCGGGCAAGACCAACATCATCATCCCGACCGGCGGCATGGAGCCCAACGGCGTGTGGCTGGTCACCGGCAAGCATAACTACGTGCTGCACGCCAACTGCGAGGCCATTGCCCGCAAGATGGGCAACACGCTGTGCGCGCCGATCGTGAAGTTCGTGCCCGAAGGCGGCATCGAGCCGAAGACCGGCCACATGACCTCGCCCGGCACCATCACCGCGCGCGAAGAGACCTACCAGATGCTGCTCACCGACATCGCGGAGAGCCTCCAGGCGCACGGCTTCAAGAACATCATCTTCATCGGCGACAGCGGCGGCAACCAGAAGGGCCAGCAGGCCGTGGCCGACAAGCTGACGGCCAAGTGGGCCGGCAAGGCGCTGGCGCTGCACATCGGCGAGTACTACGACTACGCCGCCGTGTCGAAGTTCATGGAGGGCAAGGGCGTGAAGGAAGGCAAGTCGGACGGCATGCACGACGATCCGATCATCACGCTCAACATGTTCATCGACGATCCGAAGTCGGTGCGCTTCGACGAGCGCGTCAAGGCCGGCAAGGCCTCGATCAACGGCGTCGACGTCTCCAACCGCGCGAAGAACACCGAGCTGGCGAAGCAGATCGTCGAGTTCCGCGCCAACCACACCATCGAGGCGATCAAGAAGCACATCGCCGCGAAGAGCAAGGGCACGTCGTCCCAGCAGTAGACAAGGCAGGCCGGTGTTGCAGCAGCCTCTTTCTCGCGACACCGGCCACGCGCCTCGCTTCCGGGCGATGCGCCGGCTGATCGGCAATACCCCGCTCCTCTCACTCTCCGTGAAGTTCCGCGGCCAGCCGCGGACCATCTACGCCAAATACGAGCCGCTCAACCTCACCGGCAGCATCAAGGACCGGATGGCGCTCCACATCATGGAGAGCGCCTACGCGTCTGGTGACATCGTGCCGGGCGCGCCGATCGCGGAGGCGACCAGCGGCAACACCGGCATTTCGTTTGCCGCGATCGGGCGATCGCTGGGCCACCCGGTGACGATCTTCATGCCTGACTGGATGAGCGCCGAGCGCATCGCGCTGATTTCAAGCTTCGGCGCGTCGATCGTACTGGTCAGCAAAGCCGACGGCGGATTCCTCGGCGCCATCGCGCGCGCCGATGCGATGCGGCAGGCGGACATGTCCACCTTCCTGCCCCACCAGTTCGCCAACCCCGCCAACATCGAAGCGCACAGGCTGGGCACCGGGCCCGAGATCTGGGCACAGTTGAATAGCCACGGCCTCAAGCCGGATGCGTTTGTTGCCGGCGTCGGGACCGGCGGGACGGTCATGGGAGTCGGACGGTTCCTCAAGTCGAAGCATCCGGGCATCAAGGTCCACCCGCTCGAACCGGCGGAGTCGCCGACGATGTCCACGGGGCACAAGGTCGGCCATCACCGCATCCAGGGTATTTCGGACGAGTTCATCCCGCCGATCGCGCACCTGGAAGAGCTTGACGAGATCCTCCAGGCCAACGACGGTGATGCCATCCTGATGGCGCAGCTACTCGCGCACCATGGGCTGGCGGTCGGCATCTCGTCGGGTGCGAATGTGATCGGCGCGCTGCGCGCGCAGGAGCACCTGGGACCAGACGCGGTCGTCGTCACCGTGCTGAGCGACAGCAACAAGAAGTACCTGAGCACCGACCTGCTGCGCAGTGAACCCGTCAGGCCCAACTACCTCACGCCCGAGATCGAGTTCGTGGGATTTGACTCCGTGAATCGCGTCTGCGACATGTGCGTAGATCCGGTCCGCTGACGTGCCTGTTGCTGCCCAATGCGCACCGATCAACTGACCGGGATCCTGGAGAATCTTTTTGGCGAGCTCATGCACGGCGTGTCCGGGCGCGGCGGCTACATGCTCAACGCCCGCGATCGCGGGTTGCTTCGCTCGCTGGAGCGGGTGCCTGCCGCCGAGGCATCACAGCTGACACGCACGGGTTCCTCTATCGCCGCGCATGTGGCGCACGTGGCCTACGGCCTGTCGCTGCTGAATCGGTGGAGCCAGGGCGAGAGCCCGTTCGCGGACGCAGACTGGGCGTCGAGTTGGCGGAAGACCACGGTGAACGAGGCGGAGTGGGAGGCGCTCCGCATTCAACTGCGGGATGAAGCGGCCCGGTGGCTCGTGGTGCTGCGCACTCCGCGAGAAGTTCAGGACACTGAGTTGAGCGGCATGATCGGCAGCATCGGCCACCTGGCGTATCACGTGGGCGCCATCCGGCAGATGAGCGTCAATGCCCGGGGACCGGCCGAGAGCGAACGCTGAGTGCGCGTCCCGAGTGTCATCAGCTAGAATCTCCGGCACCATGACACCTCGCCGATCCGCCATCCTCCTGGCCCTCATCGTCCTGGGTGCTGCCGCGATCGGCGTCGCGCCGCAGCCGCCGGTCACGGCGCAGTCGCTGCCCAAGCCGCCCGGCACCAACTACAAGGGACCGGCATTCACCTTCAACAAGATCACCGACGGCGTGTACCACGCGATCGGCACCGGCAGCATCGTGGTGATGTCCAACGCGACGATCGTCGAGGGCGATCGCGATGTGCTGGTCGTCGACTCCCACGTCAGCCCCGGGGGCGCGTGGGCACTGCAGGAAGAACTGAAGGCCATTACACCGAAGCCGATTCGCTGGGTCGTCAACTCGCACTATCACTTCGATCATTCGCACGGCAATCAGATCTACGGCCCCGAAGTGCAGATCATCGGCCACGACTTCACTCGCGCGCAAATGGCCGCCGGCAAGTCGCAGGACTCCCCCGCCCGCGAGTTCTTCGTCGGCGGCCATTTGCGCGCGAGTGAAGTCGTGGCCGATGATCTGCACTTC
>DATMJU010000060.1:0-7703 GCA_035553795.1 Vicinamibacterales bacterium | reverse complement strand
CTTGCAACACTCGCCATCTCACTCGCCACTGCGGGCCTGCTCGCCCAGGCGCCGCCGCGGCCGACGCCGGTCTTCACGGAGAATTCCACCGGCAGCGGACCACTCGATCGGTTGTACTTCCGATCGATCGGTCCCGCCACGCCGTCGGGCCGCGTGGACGATCTCGCGGTGCTGGAGAGCGATCCGACGACGTTCTACATCGGCATGGCCACCGCGGGCGTGTACAAGACGACGAACGCCGGCACGACCTTCACGAACGTGTTCGACCACGAAGGCAGCAGCTCGGTTGGCGCCGTGGCGATTGCGCCGACGGACGCCAACCTCGTGTGGGTCGGTACCGGCGAGCCCAACAATCGCCAGAGCTCGTCGTGGGGTGACGGGGTTTACAAGTCCACGGACGGTGGGCGCACGTGGGCCAACAAGGGCCTTCGCGACACCAAGCAGATCGCGCG
Source organism: Vicinamibacterales bacterium (assembly GCA_035553795.1). Lineage (GTDB taxonomy): Bacteria > Acidobacteriota > Vicinamibacteria > Vicinamibacterales > UBA2999 > 12-FULL-67-14b. Next base: position 7,251 of record DATMJU010000060.1, on the reverse strand, counting down.
CATCATCGTCGATCCCTCCGACTTCAACGTCGTCTACGTGGCCGCTCCTGGCAACTTGTGGGGACCCGGCGGCGAGCGTGGCGTCTACAAGACCACCGACGGCGGCGCAACGTGGACGAGGGTCCTGCACGTTGACGATGACACCGGCGCGACGGACATGGTCATGGATCCGGTGAATCCCAACACGCTGTATGCCGCGACCTACCAGCGCCGGCGCGCCCAGTGGGGCATGAACGGCGGCGGCCCGGGCAGCGGCATCTGGAAGTCGACGGACGCCGGGCGCACGTGGGCGAAGATCGAAGCCGGGATTCCTGCGGGGCCCAAGGGCCGTATCGGCCTTGCCATTTACCGGGCCAATCCGAACGTGCTCTACGCGACGGTTGAGCACCCCGAGCAGAGCGGCGTCTATCGCACGGACAACGCCGGCGCGGCGTGGCGCAAGCTGAGCGACACCAACCCGCGGCCGATGTACTTCAGCAAGATCCGGATCGATCCGCAGAGCGATTCGCGGATCTACGTGCTCGGCGTCTCGCTGATGGTGTCCGATGACGGTGGACGCACGTTCCGCGGTGACGGCGCCGAGCGCATTCACGTCGATCACCACGCGATGTGGATCAACCCGCGCGATCCGCGTCACATCATCATCGGCAACGATGGCGGTGTCAGCGTCTCTCACGACCGCTCGGGCACGTGGGCGTGGTATCCGAACCTCCTTGCCTCGCAGGCGTATCACGTCGAGTTCGACATGCAGACGCCGTATCACGTCTGCGCCGGCCTGCAGGACAACAACACGTGGTGCGGCCCCAGCGCGGTTCGCACCAACAGCGGCATTCACAACGACAACTGGTACGTGATCAGCGGTGGTGACGGCTTCCAGCCGCTGATGGATCCCACCGACGCGCGCATCGTCTATGCGGAATCGCAGGACGGCCGCATGAGCCGCACCGATCGGCTGACCAACGAGCGTCAGACAGTGAGGCCGGAGCCGGCGGAACTGAAGCCGGGTGACACGACCGGGCAATACCGCTTCAACTGGGACACGGCGATGCAGTTGTCGCCGTTCGATCCGGCGACGATCTACATCGGCGCCAACATGGTTCTGAAGTCCTCCGACCGCGGCCGTTCGTATCAGCCGATTAGCCCCGACCTCACCACCAACACCGATCGCGAAACGCTGTCGATCATGGGCGTGGTCGGCAAGGACGTGCGCATTGCCAAGAACGACGGCGTTGGCTCCTTCGGCAACATCGTGACCCTCGAAGAATCGTCGGCGCGGCAGGGCGTCGTCTGGGTCGGCAGCGACGATGGCGTGGTCAGCGTGACCCAGGACGCGGGCAAGACGTGGACGAACGTGACGTCGAAGATTCCCGGCGTGCCGAAGTGGACCTACGTGTCGGACGTGCTGCCGTCACGCGCGCAGGCCGGAACCGCCTACGTTGCCTTCGACGGCCATCGCGGCGGCGATTTCAACACCTACGTGTTCACCACCACCGACTTCGGCGCCACGTGGCGATCGATTGTCAGCAACCTGCCGAAGGGTGAAGTGGCGCGCGGCCTCGCTGAAGATCGCCGTGACCCGAACATCCTGTATCTCGGAACCGAAACCGGTCTGTGGGTCAGCTGGAACAAGGGCGCGCAGTGGACGCGCCTCAAGGCCAACCTGCCGACGATGCCGATCTACGAGATCAAGCAGCATCCGCGCGACAACGACTTGATCCTCGCGAGCCATGCGCGCGGCATCTGGATCCTCGACGACATGTCGCCGATCCAGGAGTGGGCGAAGTCCGAAGCGGCCGACGCGTTCCTGTTTAGCAGCGAACCGGCGACGATCATGAACCAGGCGAACGACCAGATGAAGGGCTTCGAGGGCGATCGCCTGTTCCTCGGCCTGAATCCTGCGCCGGGCGCGACGCTCGCATACCGGCTGAAGTCGGATGCAAAGGAGGTCAAGCTCACGATCAAGGACGCAGGCGGCGCGACGGTCCGCGAGATCAGCGGCAACGATGTGCGCGATCGCAACAAGGCCGGCCTGAACATCGTGAAGTGGGACCTGCGCGTGCAGCCGCTGCGTCCGTTGCCGCCACCTCCTGGAGCGGCCGCAGGTGCGGGCGGAGCCGGTGGCGGTGGAGGATTCGGCGGTGGCGGCAACAACGGTCCGTACGTGTTGCCCGGCACGTATCGCGCGACGCTGTCGGTGAACGGCCGCGACGCGCAGACGATTGACGTCGCGGTGAAGGGCGATCCCGACATCCGGATCACCGATGCCGATCGGCGCGCGTGGTTCGAGACCGCTCGTGATCTGCACGACCTGCAGCAGAAGGCCAATGACGTGGCGGAGATGGTCCAGAACGCGTTCGCGCAGGTGCAGACGCTGCAGCAGCAGTCGCGGGGCGCCAACCTCTCCGGTAATGCGAAGCAGCAGCTCGATGCAGTCGTGAAGGAATTCGAAGCCGTGCGGCGGCGTTTGGGGCTCGGCCAGCAGGGTGGCGGTGGCGGCTTCGGCGGGAACACCGAGAACCTGCGCGGACGCTTTGGCCAGATGAAGGGCCAAATCATGGGGGCGACGGCTCTGCCGACGAATACCCAGATGATGCAGATTCGTGAGATGCGCGCGGCGCTGCCTGGATTGATCGATCAGGCGAACGCTGCGGCGGCGAAGGTTCCGGGACTCGTGAAGGAATTGATTGGGAACGGCGCCATCTTCCCGGCGATCAAGCCGGTGCCGAAAGGCTAGTTACTGAGGCGCGTGGCGGCCGGCATGCCGAGCATTTCCGGTCCGCCCGCGTTCTCGAACACCTTCTGGGCAGCGCGCACCGCGCGCTGCGCTTCTTCCAGCATGACAACGAACAGCGGATGTTCGCGCACCGCCTCGAAGCTCCGGTTGTGCGCCAGCGTCAGCGCGGGCGTGTAGCCGGCGCGAACGGCCCTGGCTGCGACGTCCAGCCCTCGCTCCGAATTTCCGATCCGCACCATCATCGCGCCGAACAGGAACAGGGCCTCTGGATCCGTGTGCGCGGCCATCGCCTGCTCGATGAACAGCGTCGCCTCTTCACGAGGCTTGGTGAACGACGCGATGACGGCGTCCACGCTGCGCTGGAACGCGGGTGGCACGTTCTTCATGTTCAATTCGTTGATTGCCTGCCTGGCGACCCTCTCATCACCGATAGCGGCAAGCACGAAGTCCGCGTCGGCCGACGTCGAAGCACGGGCCACTCGCTCGGTCGCCTCGCGCGAAGACAATGCCAGGTGCGCCAGCGAATACTCGACGCCGGTCAGGACGTTGGGGTCGAGCCGCGTGGCCTCATCGTGCGCAGCGACCGAGGCATCAAAGAGCCCCGCGTACCGGCACGCGTGCACGAGACCCGCGAACAACTGGGCGTCGTGGCGATTGGTGGCCGCATGTCTCAGCAGTCGCGCGATCGCATCGGCGGCTCTGCCGCTTTCCGACTCGAGGTGCGTGAGGTAGCGGTGTGCGAGCGGGAGGTCCGGCGACAAGGAGAGCGCCTTGGCGAACGCGGCCTCGGCGAGCGCATTGCTTGCCTCGCGATCTTCGAAGTATTTCCCCCACACGCGGTAGGCGCGTCCGAGGGCCGCCCACGCAGGGGCGAATGACGGATCCGCGTCGACCGCGGCCTCGAACAGCTCGCGCGCGCGGGCCGTGCCGATCAACGCCCGCGACTCCTCCAGGCCACGCAGATACAGCTCGAACGCGCGAGGATTCGCGGGCACGTCACGCTTCAGCGCCAATGATGGCCGTGGCGTCCCCATGGTCACGTGCGATGACAGCAAGCCGGTGGCAGCGACCGTAAGCGCGTCCTCGAGCGCGAAGATGTCGTCCATCATTCCGTTGACCGTTGCGGCGCCGACGACCGTGCCGCTCGACGGATCGATCACCTGCGTGGTGACGCGGAGTTGCGGGCCCGCGCGGCGAAGCGAGCTCGAGATCACGAGGTCGACGTCAGCCTGGACCGCCAGTTTGCGCAGATCGGTCGGGTCCTCGCTCCACTTTGCCGCGACGGCGGGAGCGCGGACGACGACATTCCCGAACATCGCGAGCGAACCTGACATCGCTTCAGCAAGTCCGAACGACAGAAACTCGATGTCCGGATCGGTTCGCGCCATTCGCAGTGGCGGCACCACGATCCTGGTCAGTGCGCGCACCGGCGTTGCCGATCCGGCATGAGAGCCTGACGGCGAAATCGCCGACAGATCAGCGGACATGTCCGACGCATTGGAGTAGCGCTCGAGCGGCTCCTTCCGCATCGCCCTGCGAATCACGCGATCGATCGCCACCACCTCGGGTGGTCCCTGCAGCGCCGGCGGATTCTCCTTCAGCGCCGCGAACAGCACGTCGCCACTCGTGCCGGTAAATGGCGGACGGCCGGCGAGCATCTGGAAGAGCACGGCGCCGACGGAATAGAGATCGGTGCGCCCGTCAACCGACGCGCCTGTCACTTGCTCGGGCGCCATGTACTGCGGCGTTCCCACAATCACGCCGGCTTGCGTCACCGGCGTCGAGCCGTCGTTCGGCATCACTTCGATGGCCGGGCGCGCCAGGCCGAAGTCGAGCAGCTTGGGACCATGGTGGGTGATGAAGATATTCGATGGCTTGACGTCGCGATGCACGAAGCCGCGCGCGTGCAGCGCGTCGAGTGCGCTCAATACGGCCAGCGCCACCGGCAAGGCTTCGCGTGACGGCAAGGCGCCGCGGGTCAATCGCCGATCGAGCGGCTCGCCCTCGAGCAACTCCATCGCCAGGTAAATGCCGGCGGTCGATTCATCGACTTCGAAGACCTGGCAGATGTTCGGATGGTTGACGCTGGCGGCCGAACGCGCCTCGCGCCAGAAGCGGGCCCGCGCCACGTCGTCGACCAGGCCCGCGATCATCTTGATCGCGACCTCGCGATCGAGACGCTCGTCGCGGGCGACATAGACGACGCCCATGCCGCCGCGACCCAGCGGCCGCACGATCCGGTAGCGCCCGATCTCATCGCCGGCGGTCAGCTCGCGGGGGGCCGCTGCGTCTGCCATTCGTCGGGACATTGTGTATCATCCGCGGCTATGCAGCCACGCATCGCCCTTCGCTTTGTTGCGGTCCTCATCCTCTCGGCGTCCCTCCAGGCCTCCGCCTTCGCTCGACAGTCGACTGGCGAGCTACGGCGTGATTACGCCGGAGCCGCCTTCGGCCGCGCAGGCGAACAGGCGCGCGTCGCGACCCTTGCCCCGCTGCCGGCCGCGACGCCCGAATCAGTCGGATTCATCCCCGGCGCCCTCGACAAGATGGACGCGGGCATGCAGGACCTTGTCGACAAGAAGCACCTTGCCGGCGTCGTCACGCTGGTGGCGCGGAACGGGAAGGTGGTGCAGCACAAGGCGTACGGCGTGCAGAGTCTCGAGACGAACGCGCCGATGCGGCTCGACACCATCGCGCGGATCTACTCGATGACCAAGCCAGTCACTGGCGTCGCGATGATGATGCTGTTCGAGGAAGGGAAGTGGAAGCCGGGCGATCCGATTGCGAAGCACATTCCTGAGTTCGCCAACCTGAAAGTGTTCGCCGGCGAGAAGGACGGTCAGCCGGTGCTTGAAGCGCCGGTGCACCCGCCGACGATGGGCGAGTTGATGTCGCACACGGCGGGATTCACGTACGGGTTGTTTGGCAACACGCCGGTGGACAAGCTGTATCAGGCGGCAAACCCGCTCGGCCAGTCGTCGATGCAGGGGATGATCAACACGCTCGCGACCCTGCCGCTGCTGTACCAGCCGGGCACTCGCTGGGCGTACAGCGTGTCGGTGGACATCCAGGGTTACCTCGTCGAGAAGTTGTCGGGCAAGACGTTCCCTGAGTTCCTGCGCACGCGCCTCTTTGAGCCTCTCGAGATGGTGGACACCGCGTTCACCGTGCCCGCCGAGAAGCTGCCGCGCGTCGCGACAATCTATTCGTGGATTCGCGACAAGATGGCGTTGGTGCCCGAGCCGATCGATCCCGCGATCTCCAGGATGCCGGGCCTGCCGTCGGGTGGAGGCGGTCTCTACGGAACGGCCGCCGATTATTTCAAGTTTGCGCAGATGCTGCTCAACGGCGGCGAATTCAACGGCAGGCGGATCCTCAAGAAGGACACCGTCGACATGATGCGCACGAATGTCCTCAGCGAGCAGGTGCTGAACTCAAATTCCGGCATCGGACAGGCGCGATTCTCGCCGGCGCAGGGCTTCGGCTACGACTTTGCGGTGGTGCTCGATCCGGATGCGGCGAAGCGGCAGGTCGGCAAAGGCAGCTACTGGTGGTGGGGCATCGCGGGAACGTGGTTCTGGATCGATCCGACCAACGACCTGCTCTTCGTCGGCATCATCCAGCGACGCACCGGTCCCCAGGGCGTGGTCAGCCATGAAGAGATCTCCCGCCGTGTGATCAGTGAGGCGCTGAAGCGCTGATCGCTCGCGTCAGGAGAACAAGCGGGCGAAGTTCTCGCCGAACACTTTCTTCTGCACGGCGTCGCCGACGCCGATCGCGTTGAGCGCGGTGCGCTGCTGGTCATAGATGATCTTCTGCCAGCCGCGCGGGAAGAAGGACGAGTCAGTTCCGAAGATCAATCGATCCGGGCCGACCACGTCCAACGCGCTCTTGAAGACTTGCTCGAGCGTCAAGCCGGGCGTGTACTTGATCCACGAATTCGAGCTCGAGGTGTCGAGGTACACGCCGGGCGCGCAATCGGCGAGCATCAGCGCTTCGCGCAGCATGCCGGCGCCGAAATGCGGAATCACGATCGGCACCCCCGGAAACTTCATCGCGACGCCGTGCAGGTCAAGCGGGTTGCCGTAGCGGATATCGAACGGGCTGGGCAAGCCAAGCTTCTTGCGAATCCCGACCGACAGTACTCCGCAGTGCACGAACACGGCGATCGGTTCGACGGTGCCGCCGCGGCGGGATGCGGCCAGTTCGAATACCCGGGTGACGCGCTCATCGTGAAGGTGATAGCGATGCATCGCCGGGAACAGGCAGATGGTGCGGAGGCCTTCATCGAGCGCGCGGACCGCGTAATCGATCGCATCTTCGCGTGTCGGGTCGAGCATGAAGTAGCCGACGAAGCGCGACGGGTTGAGCGCGACGGCTTTTGCCACCGAATCGGCATCGCCCGGAAGGCTCGCCATCAGCGCGGCGCGATCGACACCGTGCCTGTCGAGTTCCGCGAGCCACTGCCGGGTGAGCGTTTCGGTCGAATCAGGAAAATCCCATCCCAGGCCCGTGAT
>DATMJU010000059.1:0-5906 GCA_035553795.1 Vicinamibacterales bacterium | reverse complement strand
ATCTGCACCCGTGGACCGGTTACGACGCCGCGATTGAGCTGGCGAAGGACGAAGTGCCCACCGCAGCGCCTGGTGAGACGTTCGTCTACAGCGACATCAACTACTTCCTCCTCGGCGACATCGTCACGCGCATCACCGGCCAGTCGCTCGACGCGTATCTCAAGGCGCGCGTATTCGGTCCTCTGGGTATGACCGACACGGGATTCAATCCGCCGAAGACCCTGCTGCCACGTATTGCGCCGACGGAACGATGCGCGGAGCAGGACGCGTGGCCCTGCAAGCGTCCCGATGCGGCGCCGCTGCGCGGCGTGGTGCACGATCCCACCGCCCGGCGCATGGGCGGCATTGCCGGTCACGCGGGTCTTTTCAGTACCGCTCGCGATTTGAAGCTGTTCGCGCGCATGTTGATCGGCAAGGGCCGGCTTGGCACGACACGGGTGCTCTCGGCGGCAGCGGTGACGGCCATGACCTCTCCGCAATCTCCTCCGGGCATGACAAGCATCCGCGGGCTCGGCTGGGACATCGACACCTCGTTCTCGGGCAACCGCGGCGACCTGTTTCCGGTCGGCACCTCGTACGGCCACACCGGCTTTACCGGCACGAGCCTCTGGATCGATCCGACGTCGAACTCGTACGTGATCTTCCTGTCGAGCCGGCTGCATCCCGATGGTGTTGGCGATGTTGGCGTGCTCCGCAGCCGCATCGCGACGGTTGCGGCGGCAGCGCTGTCGGCCGACGGTGTGAGTGTGCGTCCGAACGTTACGTCGAACGCACCGCCGAGCGCGCCGTCCAACCCTCGTCCAAGTGGTCCGGTCCTGACCGGCATTGACGTCCTGGTTCGCGATGGCTTCAAGCAGCTTCGCGGCAAGCGCGTCGGCCTCATCACCAATCACACCGGCCGCGCACGCGACGGTCAGCCGACGATCGATCTGCTGTTCAAGGCGCCGGACGTGAAACTCGTCGCGCTGTTCAGTCCCGAGCACGGCATCCGCGGCATCCTTGATGCCGACGTGCCGGCCGAGAAGGACGAGCGCACCGGGCTGCCGATTCACTCGCTCTTCTATAAAGGCGGCACGGGCCGTCCACCCGAGGGATCGCTCGCCGGCATCGACACGCTGGTGATCGATCTGCAGGACGTCGGCGCGCGCTTCTACACCTACCAGCTCGCGATGGGCTACCTGATGGAGGAAGCCGCGAAGCACAAGGTCGGCGTGATGGTGCTCGATCGCCCAAACCCCGTGAATGGCTGGCAGATCGAAGGCCCGTTTTCGCGCGCGCCGAAAGGCGGGGAGTCGCCAAACACCTTCATTGCGTACATCCCTATGCCGGTGCGGCACGGCATGACCATGGGGGAGTTGGCGAAGCTGTATAACGACGAGCGCAAGATCGGCGCGGACCTGACCGTGGTGCCGATGGAAAACTGGCGCCGCGATTTCTGGTACGACGAAACCGCGCTGGCGTGGATCAACCCTTCGCCGAACATGCGCAACATGAACCAGGCCACTCTGTATCCCGGCATCGGCGCGATCGAGTACTCGAACATCTCGGTCGGCCGCGGGACGGATCAGCCGTTTGAACAGATTGGCGCGCCGTGGATCGACGGCCGCAGACTGGCCGAGGCGCTTAACGCTCGCCGCCTCCCCGGCATTCGTTTCTATCCGATCACGTTCACGCCGACCTCGAGCAAGTACGCGAAGGAAGAATGCCAGGGCGTGTTCATGGTGGTGACCAACCGCACGGCGCTGCAGCCCTATCGTGTTGGCGTCGAGGTCGCGTCGATGTTATGGAAGTTGTTCGGCGACAAGTACGACGCGAGCAACATGTGGCGCCTCGTGGGATCGGAAGAGATCGTGGCGCGCATCCGCCAGGGCGAGGACCCCGCGACCGCTGCCACTCGTTGGGCCGCGGATGAGGCGCAGTGGCGCCGCACGAGAGCGAAGCATCTGCTCTACAGGTAGTCAGGTAGTCAGGTTGTCAGGTTGTCAGGTTGTCAGGCAGTCAGGTAGTCAGGCAGTCAGGTAGTCAGGCAGTCGGGTCAGAAGCGGAAGCGGACGCCGATCGTTGGCAGCCGCGGGATCGACTGGTCTGCCTCTTCGACAATGCGCGGCCGATCGGACGAGGCGTCGTATTCGAGCCTTGGCTCGAGCGCGCCGGCGTTCTTGCGGTTCAGCAGGTTGATCACCTCCGCGTAGAGTTCCCACCGGCTGGCGACGCCTCGCGGCCGCCAGGTGATGCGCAGGTCGGTGCGCGCGAACACCGGCAGCCGCGCGCGATTCAGGTTCGATACGCCGCCCAGATTGATCTCGTACGACGGCCGGCCCGCTGAATCGATGGCCGGAACGAGCTCATCGCGATTGCCGTCGCGATCGCGATCAGATGTGTCTTCGGTGGCGGCAAGGCGGACGCCAAGCGGAGCGGTGCGTGGGAATCCGCTGGCGACGCGAGTGGTCGTGGCGGCCTCCCACTTCGGCGAGAGGCGGTACGAGATCACCGCGGCGAAGGCATGACGACGGTCATACTCGAAGGCGAACTGCTGTCCGTACGCCTCGCGTTCGCCGCGGCCCCATGTGTAGCTTGCCCAGCCGTTGATGCGCGCGTCGGAAGGCGCCTTCACTCGTGACACGAAAAGATCAAAGCCGTACGCGCGGCCGCGACCATCGTTGGTCGGCACGCTTGTGATGATTCGATCGCTCGGCACCTCGCTCGCCAGCGCGGCCGGGAAATCGTAGCCGGACAGCCGTTCCTGCAGCGCGGCGTCGGTCTCGAGCTGCCCAACCAGCAGATCGCTGAAGCGCTTGTAGTAGCCCTCGGCGCGAACGGTGTAGCCGCCGGGCAGATCCTGCTCAAATCCAAGCGAGGCGTGCGTGGCCTTCTCGCTCACGAGTTCCTGTGGACCCCCAAGATCCAGGAGGTAGTCGCTTTGCCCGAGCTTCTCGTAGCCCGGGCTCTGCGTGTAGCGTCCCACCGCGCCCTTGATGCGCTGCGACGGACTGAGGAAGAGCGACGCGGCCAGGCGCGGCGAGAGCAACGTTTCGTCGGTATTGCCGGTGCGATCCCATCGCAGGCCCGCCTGGATCGACGCGCGGCTGCCGATCTGCCATGAATCCTGCAACCAGGCGCCGGCCCGGGTCCGGTCGATCGCGATCGACAGCAGATCCGGCAGCCCCGCGCCGCCTTGCACGCTCGATCCGTTTGCCGCCTGCGGGTTTCGTCCGCCCTCGACAACGAAGCGCAGCGAGGTGTCGAGCAGGTGTACTTCAGCGCCGGCATCCAGGACGTGACGCCCTCGCGACCAGCTGAACTCCTGCCGAAGCGATGTGTCGCGCACGCCGAGTGCGCGTTCGAAGATCACGCTGCCGTCGCCAAATTCCTCGTCAGGCGTATTCGAACGGCGCGACGAATTTTCGAAGGTCGCGTCCACGGCGAACGAGGATAGCGTGTCCGAGTAGCCAACGATGGTGCGCGACTGCGCCGTCGTGCCGAGCGACCAGTCGAGGCGTGCCCACGCGAGATCGTTCGACGTGTCGTCGTTGAACTCGCCGCGCGCCTCTTCCTCGTCGATGGAGATCGCCGCGGACTGGCGGCTGCGCAGCCCGAACACCGACAGCTTCTTGCCCTGGCCAACATCCCAGGCCACCTTGCCCTGGAGATCGCCAAAGCCTGGGAACTTCTGGTCGGTGATTCGGCCGGCGATGACATCGAAGTAGGTGCGGCGGGCAGTGAGCAGCCATGACCCGTCGCCGACGGGCAGCGCCCCTTCCGTGACCACGTTCACGTCCGTGATGCTGAGGCTCGTGGACCCCGCGATACGTTCCGCGCGCGTGCCGTCGCGGTTCTCGATCGCCAGCAGCGAGGACAGGCGATCGCCGTGCTTGACGCTGAACCCGCCGGTGGCCAGCTCGAAGCCCTGGATCGTTTCCGGATTGAAGGCGCTGGTCAGGCCGAAGAGCCGGTACGGATCGTGGACCTCCACGCCGTCCATCACGGTGAGGTTCTGATCGGGCGAGCCGCCTCGCACGGCAAGGCGGCTGCCGAACTCTTCGGTCGCCGTGACGCCGGGCAAAGCCTGCAGTGTGCGGAAGATGTTGTCGAGGGCTCCAGGCGTGCGCAGGACCTGGATGGGCGCCACGGCCTGCGTCGCCGGTGCGACGGCTGGTGATGTCGCGACGACGTCAACCGAGGCCGAGAATCCCTCGTCGCGCGCCAGCGCCAGTTCGGCGTTCGCGAGGCCCGTCGCCGAGATGTCGAGAGGGACGACGAGCCGGAAGTATCCCGGGGCTTCAACTTCGACGGTCTTGAGTCCGGGCGTCACGGACATCGTGAAGGCGCCGCTGGTATCAACGACAGCTTGCCGGCTGTCGACCAGGATCACTGCAGTCGCGATGGGCGCGCGCGTTGAGGCATCCACCACCCTGCCGGCAAACGTGACGGGCGATTGCTGTGCGGAGACAGAACCGGCGAGCAACACGATGACAAGACAGAGCGACGCGGCAAACCGCATGCGGATGGATCGATATTACTGTGAGGCCCGCGCCGTTTATCTGGCGTTCATGCGGGGTTGTCTATCCTCGAAATCATGAAGAAAACAACCGCAGCTGGAGCCATCGTGGTGGCGTCGCTCGTCGCAATCGGCGCCGACCAACTCTACGGACAGAACCCGTCGCAGGTGTCGGGAGACTTCAGGAACGCCGCGACGGCTGAAGTGCACGACGCCCAGGGGCAGCCGTTGCTTCGCGGCACCTTTGTCGCCGTGGACGGCGACGACAAGGGTGAAGTCGAGCGGCTTGCCAAGCTCACGGCGGTGACGCCCGGCAGCAACGCGTCCGGCGAGGCCGAAGTCGAGTATCAGACCGACGCGCCGGCCACGCAGGAGATCGAACTCACAGCCACCGGTGTTGCAGCCGGCGCCACCGTGTCGCTCGTGATCGACGGCACCGCGGTCGCCACGGCGACGGCTGATAAGGATGGGAAGGTCGAACTCGAAGTAGAAGCGAAGTCAGGCGCGGCTCAATAAGCCGCGCCGCCTCACATCTGGTAGAGCATGAAATAGACGATGACGCCGGTGACCGAGACGTACAGCCACAACGGCAGCGTCCATCTCGCGATCCGGCGGTGCTTGTCGTACTTCGCTGTCAGCCCGCGCGATGCGGTGATCAGCACCGGCGGCACGATCGCCGCCGCCAGGATGATATGCGGGATCAGCACAGCGAAGTAGACCGTGCGGATCCATCCGGTGCCCTTGAACGGCACCGACCCGACCTGCGCGTGGTAGATCACGTACGAGGTCAGGAACAGGGCAGAGACGACCAGCGCGCCGATCATGCACGCGCGGTGCAGTTGCCGATTGCCACGCTTGATCAGCACCCAGCCGGTGATCAACAACAGCGTCGAGATGCTGTTCAGCGTGGCGTTGAGCGCCGGAAGGTCGGTGACGCTCATTGACCGATCGACCGGTGATCGAACACCAATAGCGCCCAGAGGATCGGCAGGTAGATGATCGAGCCGAAGAAGAGGCGTTTTGCCGTGGCCATGTCGCGCTTCACCGCGAACTCGAGGCTCATCACCATAAGGATTGCGCCCAGCACGATCGCGCCGGCCAGGTACCAGACCGTCGCCAGCCCGACGCCGGTCGGCATCATGCTCAAGGGAATCAACGCCGCCGTGTAAAGCACCGCCTGGCGTCCCGTCGAGCGTCCGTCAGGTTCAATCACCGGCAGCAGCGGCATGCCCGCGCGCGCGTACTCATCACGATACATCCACGCGATGGCGAGGAAGTGCGGCATCTGCCACATGAACACGATGCCAAACAGCACCCAGCCTTCGATTGAGAGCGTGTTGGTCGCCGCCGCCCAGCCGATGATGGCCGGCAATGCGCCCGGCAGCGCTCCGGCGATGGTGGACAGCGA
>DATMJU010000058.1:0-5290 GCA_035553795.1 Vicinamibacterales bacterium | reverse complement strand
ATGGTCGGGTAGCCGGTGCAGCCACGTTCGCCATCGGCGATGTCGTTGCCGTTGACGTCGGTCCACGCCAGCTGCTGCGTCGTCAGCGCCGTCGGGTTGTAAAGCTGCGCAAAGCCCGTCGTCTGCGCGGTGACGAACTTGTTGTAGCCGACGCGGAGCGCCGTCTTGCCGTCACCAGACAGGTTGTAGACGGCGGAGACGCGCGGCGAGAAGTCGTTCCACACCGGCATCTCGATGTCGTCGTACGCGGCCACGTTGGCGAAGCGACCCTGCATCGCCTTCTGGCCGACGATGCGCGCGCGGTTCTGGTCGAAGCGCAGGCCGTAGTTCAGCGTCAGCTTGCCGAGGTTCCACGAGTCCTGGGCGTAGATGCCGATGTTCGCATCGAGGTTTTCCTGCACTTCGAGCGGCGTGTTGAGCACCGTCACGCGAAGCGGCACGCCGTTGTTGTAGGTCTGGTACAGGTCGGCGTTGGCGTTGTTGTAGCGGCGATACTTGCCGGACTGGTGATTGGCGCCGAACTTGACGTTGTGCGCGCCGGTCACGTACGAGAGCGAGCCCTGCCACACGAAGCGGTCGGGATAGTTGCCAAGCTGCGCACCCGACGCGTTCCAGAGGAAGCCCGTGCTGGTGTCGTCCTTGCGGACGTTGCGGTACCACGCCGGCGTGCCGCGCTCAGCGTAGATACCGGGCTGGTAGAGGTTGTCGTAGTACTCGCGGTTGAATGACAGGCCCGCTTCGAGCAGCAGCTTCGACGACAGCGTCGAGGTCCACTTTGCCGAGCCGGTCGTGAACTGCGGGGTGTTCCAGATCACCGAGGCCGTGTTGGGATCGGTCAGCGCGCCCATGGCGTGACCGCGCAGACGCAGCGCGCGATCCATGTAGACCGCGAACTTGTTGCGTTCCGACATCTGCCAGGTGAGGCGCACGACCGGGTTGGCCATCTTCTCGTCCGAGACACCCTGCTCGCAGGAGCCCGGGTTGGCGGCGCAACGCGCGTAGGCCTGAGGATAGGGCAACGAGCCGTCGGTGACAAAGGTGTTGGCGATCGGCTTGTCGTAGTAGGCCTGGCGGAACGCGCCGAAGAACCACAGCTTGTTCTTCACGATCGGCCCGCCCAGTTCGAAGTTGAACTCCTCGAAGTGAGCGATCTTGTCGACGCCGGTGACGCCGAGGGCCTTGAGGTCGTCGGTCAGGTTGTCGCCCTGCCACGATTCCGGCGAACGCGCCCACTTGGCGCCGCCACGGAACTGGTTGCCGCCGTCCTTGGGCACCAGGTTCATCGTGATGCCGCCGGTCTGCGTCTCGGCCGAACCGCCGGCCGTCTGATAGACCATTTCCTGGCTCATCGCCTCGTTGTGGTACGCCTGCACGGCGCCGTCGCCCATGAGACCGTTGGTCATCATGCCGTCGACGAGCACCACCGACTGCGCGCCTCCGGTGCCGCGAATCGCGAAATACGTCTGCTGCATCGCGCGCGAGCCGCCGACGTCCGGCGAGTTCAGCGTGACCCCCAGCACCAGCTGGCCGAGACCCTGAATGGTCTTGGCGGTCGGCACGGCGTCGAGCACTTCGCGCGACAGCACCTGCTGCTTCACGTTCTGCTGCACGTCGACGACCGGCGAGGCGCCGGACACCGTGACGGATTCCTGCAGCGTGCCGACGCTCAACTCGACGTTGATCGTGGCGGTGAAGTTGGACTGGAGTTCCACGCCTTCGCGCGTCTGGGTGTTGAAGCCCGGAAGCGTGAAGGTGATTGTGTAGGTACCTGGACGAAGGTCGACGATGCGGTACAAACCGTTCTCGTCGGTAATCGCCGACTTCACTTTCTCGATCAGCACCGGACTGGCTGCTTCAACCGTGACACCGGGCATCACCGCGCCCGACGTGTCTTTCACCGTTCCCGTGAACACGCTCTGTGCACGCGCGAGCGCGGGCAGCAGGACAAGACTTGCAAGTACAAACATGAACGTTCGTACAACGAACCTACGCGCCATCTGTTCCCCCAATCAGCGAACGAGCCCCGCCCACAACCTGCCGCTAAGAGATTCGGCGGGCGCCCTCGCCAAAAGCAACCCTGACCTTAACGCTATGAAACCAGCCAGTCAATTGGCTTTGCTTATAACGACATACGGAAAAATGGAATGTTGACAGCAGATGAAAACGCCGCGACCCATTCGATGAGCCGCGGCGTTTGATGTGATGACGAAAGCTGATGCGAGTCTTATTTCGCGGTGCCGGCGGCCTTGACGTTGACCTTCATGTAGGCCGTCGTCCAGCAGCACTGGAAACCGCCGCCGCCGACGCCGGAGGAATCGTTGCCTTCGATGCGAATGAAGTATTCGCCGGGCAGCGAGAACTTGGCGGTGGTCGTCACCTTGTTGTCCTTGTCGATCGTCGGACGCGCGTTGGCGAAGCTCACGTCGCCAGGACCGCGGTACTTCGTCAGCGTGGTGCTGACGCGCGGACGGCGGGGCGGGGCCTGCGCGCCTCCCGGTGGCGGCGCCGCGGCCGAACCGCCCGTGGGCGGCTCTTCGTGACCATCGTCGGTCACCCAATAGGTCAGCGTGATGTCTTCACCAACGGCGCCGTTGAACACCTGCGCGGCCGACAGCGGCGCGGGCGGCCCGGTCAGCTCGGGACCCTTCTCCGAGAACTTGATCACCGGCGGCTTGTTGCCCATCGCGGCGTCGAGGAACGGTTCGATCTGGTAGCCCTTGGTGAGGCCGAACGGCACCGACACGGTCCTGCCGTTGGCGGTCAGCGTCCACGTCAGCTTCTTGTCGCCGAAATCCTTCGGCACCTTGATGGCGATGGTGCCCCAGCCGCGGCCGACGGTGAAGTGCGTCGGCTGGCCCTGGTCGGGACCGCCCGGCTCGATCCGATTGTCGGGACCGATCGGAATGTCGAGCGTCTGCTTCTTGTTGCGGTTGTAGTAGCCGACCAGCAAGGTGTAGCTGCCGTCGGCGTTCTGGTACCAGCCTTCGTACGCCGGATAGATATTCGAACCCGAATCCTTGAGTGGCTCGACTGCGAGTGTCTGCGCTGCGGCAGGCGTTCCCGCCAGACATGCAACAGCGGCCAGCCCTGCCACCACGCGCCCGAACTGCACTTTCAATGACATCATCCGAAGCTCCCTGAACAAACCCGCCTTCGCGACAGCTACGGCGTGGCTAAACGCAAAAACGCCGGGTAGTTTTCGGTGGTGTTGGCCGAAAACAGACCCGGCGTCGATAACTCGCGATCCTTACTGCTGCTGCTGGCGTTCGGTCGTCGTTGCCAGCTTGGCCTTGCGGGCTTCAACTTCCTTGTTGAAGTCCTCGTCGCTCATGTAGGTGATGTTGATCCACGCGTGGGCCATTTCGTCCACGGTGCGATCGCCCCAGCCGATCCACTGGTTCGGATCGGGGTTGCTCTTCTTCGCCGAGGTGTTGTCGTGCCACGCGGTGACCTTCAGGATGGTGCCCTTGGGCAGCAGCGGCGCGTAGTCGTCGGCGAACACGTAGTTGTTCATCCAGTTGAACTCGAAGTTCGGCACGTGGCCGAGCACCTGCTGCTGACCGTTCGGGAGGATGGCTTCGACCATCATCGCCTTGCCGCGGAGGTGCATGTGGGGCTGGAAGTTCTCGACGCGGCCGGCCTTGCGCATCACGTGGAAGTTCTGGCCCACGCTGATCGAGTTCGGCGCGATGTCGAGATTGCGGTTGCCGCCGGTGACGCCGCTGTAGAGCGACAGCATGGTGCGGAACTTGGGCTCCTGGCCCTTCGGATACAGGTAGATGCCCATCTCGACGGAGTCTTCGATGTCCTCACCGCCGTCGCTGTAGTGGATGTCCCAGCGCATCTTCGCGCCCGGCATCAGCAGCTTGCCGGTGTTGGGGCGCATGATCTCGCCTTCCTTGTTCACGGCCCATTCCATGAAGAGGCCGGCGCCGCTGTCGTTGTCGGCGCTGATCAGGCCCTGCGCGACGGCTTCCTTCTCGTCCTGCATCAGGTAGGCGAGCGCATGGTGCGTGATCTTGCGGCCCTTGAGAGATCCGGGACGCATCTCGATGGCGCGCACCCAGCGGGGCTCTGTCAGCGGCACTTCGGAGACGGGCTTGTACCACGCGTCCATCGCGCCGGCCTTCTGCTTGTACTTCGGCGACTTGACGATGATGTCGGGCGGTCCGCCGAACTTCTTCGCGTAGTTCCAGTCGTTGCCGTCGGCCCACTTGATTGGCGCCGGCATGTCCTTCGGATCACCCTGCGGTGCGCCGTTGGCGGCCCACTTCACGATGGTGTCGATTTCCTTCTGCGACAAGGAGCGGTCGTTCTGATAGTGCTGGATGCCGACACCCGGATCGATGTGCCAGGGCGGCATGTTGCGTGACGCGACGCGGTCGCGAATCGAGCGCGCCCACGGACGTACTTCCTGGTACGTCTGGAGCGACATCGGCGCGATCGAATCCGGCCGGTGGCACGACTCGCATTTGTTCTGGAAAATCGGCGCCACGTCTTTCGTGAACGTCGGTACGGCCGTTGTTTGAGCTGAGAGAGTTGCGGGCAGAGCCAGAAGGCCCAGTGCGCCCACCGCCCCAATCAAGACCCGGCCGACGATACGATTAGCCATCTTCCCCTCCGAAATGTTGCTATTTCCTCGCGCTGCTCGGCGAGTATTGCTCGCTGCGTCGCCATGTGTTCTGGCGAGTCACGGATTACTGCGGTTGGGGAGTGTACAACGCCCCCCTGGGGCTGTCACTCCACAAACGTCTAATGCCTACCATCACCTACGCGAATGTTGGCACTGGTGTTTATCGGCTCGACGCCCTTCTATTTTAGGCCAGTTTGCGGAGGATAAAGCTCTTCAGGTAGTAGGTCTCCGGCACCCCAAACAGCACCGGGTGGTCGCGCCCCTGCATGCGCTTTTCGACGATTGTCACGGGAATATGCGCATCCGTCGCTGCGTTTAAAACAGCGTCGCCAAACATTCCCTCATTGACGTTGTAGGAACAACTGCACGTCATCAGGAATCCGCCCGGCTTCAGCAGCCGGAGGGCGCGCAGGTTGATCTCCTTGTAGCCGGCCAGCGCGTTCGGGATCGAGGCCTTGTTCTTCGCGAAGGCCGGCGGGTCCAGGACGATGGTGTCGAAGCGCGCACCGTCGCGTTCGAGATGTCGAAGTTCGTCGAACACGTTGGCTTCGCGCGCGGCCAGGTTGGTGATGCCGTTCGCTGCCGCGTTCGCGGTAATGCGCGCCACCGCGTCGGCCGAGATGTCGAGTGCCTCCACCGTGTCGCAGTGCCTCGCGA
>DATMJU010000057.1:0-3591 GCA_035553795.1 Vicinamibacterales bacterium | reverse complement strand
CGGTGGAGTCTGTGGATGTTCGGCCTGGTCCTGGCGACATTCAAGGGAGCTGACGAGTTGAAGCTCGCCGAGCGGTGGACCTCCTGGACGTCGCCCAGCGTGCGTGAGCTGAAGGGGCTTGATCGCGGCCTGGAAGCCTTTTCGTGGTGGGTTGCGCCGAACTCCCATGATGTCCCCAAGGGTGAGGCCGGTGGCGACACGACCCGGCGCATCGACGCCAACACGATCGTCTTGCTGCGCCCGCCGGCGGGCGAGCACCTTGGGGACTTTACCCTTCGATTTGATGTACCTCTGACCGCCCTCGAGCGCTCGATCGGTTGGAGCGTGAGGACGGACAAGGGCGGACATGGCGTCGACTTCACGTTGGAGTTACCGCACGGCGAGGGCGCGAAGTTCTTGGCCAATGGTGCCGAGTGCCATCCGATGCAGGCGGCTGCCGGGCCTCCGGTGGCTTTTCTTCGTCAGCGTATTCCCGCGGGATTTCGCTTGACCGTGACGACAGTGGTCAAGCAGGACAAGGTCCAGAACACTCTGCTGCTTACGACGACCGAACGGATCTCGCATCCCAATGAAGGGATCCCGTTTGTGTGCGATTGCGAAGTGAAGCATCCGAGGCCAACCGGTTGGGTCGCGTTCCGCGCCACGGCGACACCCTTTCAGTTACTCAACGTCGATCTGTTGCCATGAGCGGGCGGTCCTTCTACCTCAGACTGGCGGCGGGTGGCGTCTTCGCCGTCGCCGGAATGGCGCAGAACTGGACGGGCACCGTAGAGGGCGTGGCGTGTGTCGAATCACCCTCACTCGACTGCCCGGCCGGTTCCCTTGTGACACTGCGGCCGAATGGAGGGCGCGCGCAGACGCGTCCAGCGAATTCGGGAGGCCGCTTCCGATTTGAAGGCTTGCCTCCGGGCCGCGACGCCTACGTAACGGCTAAGCTGCGCGACCCGCAAGACCCGAGCGTGGTGCTCTTCTTTGGGGACGCACGGACGGAGGTGATTCACTCGACGGGGACCAGTGAGCTCCTCACACCGCCGCTATTGATGCGGCCAAACCAGCCGCGCGGACCTGCCATCAGTCAATCGACAGCGCCATGGCCGCAGCAGCCGGCGCTGTTGCGTGTGACGCTGCATCGCGTCGAGTCGCCACGGTGGAGCGACTGGAGTTACCCGGAGCCGCAGCAGCCGTCCCAACCACCCACACTCGATCTGGTCCTACGTGGACCAGACGGGCCGGTGGCGAACGCCGAACTTACGCTCATCGACGACGATTCCGGAGAGCAGATCGCGCGAGCCTTGAGCGACGCGGCGGGTCGCGTCACAATCAATGTTCCGGCCTCAGGCAGTTGGACGGCGATGGTCGAAGCGGCCGGATTTCTGTCGCGAGCACTGATGGTCGTGAGCAAAGCGGGTGTCGTTTTATGGGCCGCGCCCGGCGAGCCGCTCGGACGGAACACCGCCATGACAATGCTGCTGGACAAGGCGGCCGAGGTGTCGGGGTTGAGCCTCGCCTCCCGCGGCACATCGCGCCGGCTCGACATTCTCGCCCAGGCGATCGAGCAACTGCCGCTCGCGATGGTGCGGTCTGTCGACGCCTTCGCGCTGCTCGCGCCCGGTGTCGCTCCGCCGCCTGAGACCTACGGCCGCACGGGGCCGGGGATTGGCCCGGGCATCGGAACGGCGGGGCAGTTCAGCGTGAACGGTCTTCGCAGTCGCGACAACAATTTCACGATCGATGGCGCCGATAACAACGACGAAGACACCGGCGTGCGACGGCAGGCGTATCTCGTTCCGGTCGCGCAGGCGATCGAAAGTCTGGAGACGTTTCAGATTACGACTGCGGCTCCGGATGCGCGATTCGGGCGTGCGACCGGAGGACAGGTCAATATCGTGTCGCGGTACGGTGCGTCCCGTTTGCATGGCAGGGCGTTCGGCTTCTTGTCGGATCGCCGTTGGAACGCTCGGGACTATTTTTCTCTTGGCGGCCCGAGCGCGGCATCGCCTCTCACCTGGCGTGGCCAGGCGGTGCGGCTGGCATTGGACGGTGTTCGCGCGCCCGGCCTCGCCGTGGGGCCAAACGGTACCGCTCTCGTCGATGCACCTCCGTCCGGCGAAGCGCCGTCCACGCGAATGCAGTCGGGCGTTGCGCTGGGCGGTCCCGCCGGGCGTCGAAGTTTCTGGTTCGCGACGTACGAGCGAACGCTGGAGCGCAAGCAGCGCGACATACATTTTGCCGTTGCCACGTTTGATGAGAGAACACTGGCGCGCCTTACGCCCGCGCCGCTGTTGTCGACGACGTTTCCGGTGTCGCTGCCGGGCAACGCCGTTCTCAGCCTCGTTCCGTATCCGAACAACCCCGCAGGTCCGTATGGTGCGAACACATTCACCGCGCGCAACCCCGCCGACGGGACCGGTGACGTCTATTCCGCCAAGTTCGATCGAGCGCTCGGCCGCCAGTGGAGCAATAATCTCTCGGTCCGCTATAACGCCACGCGCGAGACGGCCACGCTGCCCGCGATCGGCGGGGCCATCGATTCCACGATGCGCTCCCACTCGACGACACAGAATATAGTCGCCAGTTGGAACTTCTTGCCTCTGCGCTCACTCACGAACAATGTTCGGTTCGCGTTCGGGCGGACCGCGACCAGTTTCGACGACCTTCCCAGCGGTCGTCTGCCAGCGACGGGTTTGTTTCCGAACGAGCGAATGTTGCTCAATGCGCCGATGCTGCTGAACCTGTCAACGCGCGAGGACGGTCCGCTGCTGGCGTCCGCGTTATCGCGTCCTGGCCGCGACAGCTACCTCAACGCAATTCCACGCGCGGGCGAATCCGAAAGATTTCTCGGCGCGATTGGTGAGTTGCGGATCGCCGGCTATTCTCCCATTGGCGTCGATAGTTACCGCTTTCCCCAACAGCGAAATCAGCGCACCTATCAGATTTCGGAGCAAGCCGCCTGGACCAGGGGCGGCAACACGCTCTACTTCGGCTTTGACGTGCGCCGGTTGCGTCTGTTAACTGCGCAGGCGCGAAATACGCGCCCGCTGCTTGCCTTCCATGGCCTGCGGAACGCACTCCCGGCGGTCAGCGCGGATCCGATCTCGTCGATCGAGGCCGCTGCTGCGGTGATCCCGGCGGGAATGATGCAAACGATTGGGCTTGACTCCGACAACTCCCTTCGGCTGCGGCGGACCACGGTCGACCTGTACGCGCACGACGAGTTTCGCATCAGCCGCCGGATGCTGCTGACCGTTGGTTTGCGCATCGAGTTCAACCGTCTACCCAAAGATCTCGACGACAAACTTTCTACCGCGTTCACGCCAGATCGATTTCGCGCCGAGGTGGAGAAGGCTCGCCCCGCGTGCGGCACTGACCTAGTGGGCCAGCGCTGCCAACAACTCATCGTGAGCGTAGACCGGCAGTTGAACCGCGATCTCGGAACCGTCTTTGGCGCCGATCGCATCGGGAATGATCCGCGTGTCGGCTTCGCTTGGGACCTGGCCGGCAACGGACGCACCGTGCTTCGCGCAGCGGCCGGTGTCTACACGGCGCAGTTTCCCGCCATCGTAGTCAATGAATCACGCAGTGTGTTTCCAT
>DATMJU010000056.1:0-4147 GCA_035553795.1 Vicinamibacterales bacterium | reverse complement strand
GGTTCGCCGTGCGGCAACTGAAGAGGAGGGTCCATGCGGAGAAGGCCAACTCGCATGCCCGACGCGGTGCGCAACAAAACGGCATGGAAGAGACCCGCGTCACCGGGGACTCGCGACACCGGGTCGAGTTCCGCCCAAGCGCCTTCGATCAGGATGGTGTCCGTGCTCAGCCTCCGCGTCTGCCGCGGCTGGAAGGAATACGGGCGCGGCGGCGAGGCGCTGGGCGCGGACCATCGACGGCGCAGCATGGCGAAATCGTTCGGGCGGCCGGTTCGGTCAGCCGGAAAACGCAGATCGAAACCGCTATCGGCGACTTCTTGGAGCCGCGCCAGATCGCGCTGATTGATCGCGCGCGCCATTGCCGCGAGCGTGGAGAAAGCTTGGCTACGATCCGCATCGATGACGTCCTGTGCAAGCGCGAACGCCGGCAACGCAAGAATGGCGAACGCGATTGAAGCGCCACGCATCATGGGGTGCCGTGCGGCACAGCTAAACGGCGCGAGCTTTGCGCGAAGCGGACTGCGCCGAGCCAACCGGCTTCTTCGGCGCCTTGCCGTGAATCGTTTGCAAACGTCGAGCTTGATCGGTGACGCAGACCAGGAACATCGGCTGACGCGCATGCTTGAGCAGGTCGATGATTGTCGAGGCGTTGTCTTCGAGGTAGATCGACTTGCCGTCTGTCACCAAGTGAAGGTCCGGGCCGCCGCCCAGCACGTCGGCGAGACGCTTGCCCATCTCGCGCTGCAGGAAGCGCAGCACGCGGCGGATCTTCTGCAGCGAAAAACCCTTTCGGCGCAGCTCCGCGATGACCGTGATCTCAACCACTTCCTCCGGGCTGTAGACGCGGCGGTGCCCCTCATGCTGCGGCGAAACGACCTTGCGCTCATCCCACCATTGCAACTGCCGAAGGCTCACTCCGGAGATTCGCGAAACGTCCGCCGAGTGGAAAACCTGGCCTGTTTCTACCGGGGCGCTGACGGATGCTGCTTTCTTCGCTTTGAACATATTCCACCTGGAGTGTTTTGGTGAGACGGCCTAACAAATATCTAACACATTGTTTCCGGAGTCAATCGGCTATCGGGTGCGGCCGGCTAGCCGTTCATCTCCTGAATCGCGGCCAACACCTCGGCGGCGTGCCCTTCGACCTTGACCTTCGGGAAGATCCTGGCGATCCTGCCATCTTTCCCGATGAGGAACGTTGTGCGCTCGATGCCCATGTACTTCTTGCCGTACATGCTCTTCTCCACCCAGACGCCGTAGGCTTCCGCGCCAGCGTGGTCCGTGTCGGCCAGCAGGTCAAACGGCAGTTCGAACTTCGACTTGAACTTCGCTTGTTTGGCTGCCGCGTCCGGCGAAATGCCGATCACGACCGTGTCCAGCTTGTTGAACTTTGGTGTTGCGTCGCGAAACTCGCACGCCTCCTTCGTTCAACCAGGGGTGTCGGCCTTCGGGTAGAAGAACAGGACCACGTTTTTGCCCTTGAGCGACGACAGCTTAAGCGTGGCGCCAGCGTCGGTGGTGAGCGTGATGTCGGGCGCCTTTGCACCCACTTTGACTTCGGCCATACGTTTACTTTACCCGGTCGGGCCCGCACGCCCGAGCCGCGTCGCGGCTAGGGGCGCGAGAAACCCGCCGCCATTCGCTGATAGGCCGGATCCTCACGCAGCTTCACGAGGTCATAATCCTGCTCGGCCTCGATGAGCTTCACACCGCGATCGAAGCTGCGCTTGAGTAACCGCAACGCCCGCCCCCGATCGTCGGCGACCTCGCTGGCGACCGCGAGATTCATCAGCCCACCGGGTGAGATATTGGGCTCGTTCTCGAGCGACTTGATGCGATCGAGAGCCTCCTGCTTGTCACCGTGCTTGGCGAGATACTGCGCCAGCATGGTGCGCACCGCGTCGTCCCCCGGATGATCCGCCACCCACTTGCGCGCCAGCGCAATCGCGGTCGAAAAGGCCTCTTGCGCCTTGTCGCGATTGCCGGGAATCCAGCGATGGGCATCGGCCAGATTGCCCCAGTTCATGTGCTGATTCGCGCCAAGCTGAATGGCCCGCTCATAAGCGGCGGCGGCTTCCTGAAAACGGCCCTTGCGCAGGCGCACGGTGCCCAGGTTCGTATAGACGCTGGCTGACGGCTGGATCTCGAGCGCGCGCTGCAGCACCGTCGCTGCCTCGTCGAGCCGGTTCTGAAACACGTAAATGCCGCCGAGGCTGCGCAGCACAATGGCGTTGTCAGGCACGAGCGCGCGTGTGCGCTCCACTTCCTTCGCCGCAGCATCGTAGCGGCCGGCGCGAAAATGCAGCGTCCCGAGCGCAAGGCCGGCTTCCCAATCACCCGGCGCGAGAGCGACCGCTCGTTCCAGTTCCGCCTGCGCCTTGGGATCTTTCAACCCTTCGAGCGTGACGCCAAACCAGCGGTGCGCGCTTGCGTTCGATGGCTCCATCTCGATCGCACGCTCCAGCGACTTGCGAGCATCGGCCAGCCTGCCGCCGCGATACGCCACCGCCCCGGCGGCGATGTGAGAGGAGGCCAGCATCGGCTCTCGTTGCACCGCCTGTGCGGCGCTCGCCTCGGCACGGTTCAGCCAAACGGCATCCGGGCTCACCCGATAGCGTTGTGCATAGGCGAGCGCGAGGCCCGCGTAGGGCATCGCCCACTCCGGCTGTGATTGCGCGGCGTTCTCAAACAGGCGGATCGCACGGTCGAGGTTGTCTCCGAGGTCGTGACGCTCAAGCAAAGCCGCACCCTGCCGGTACTGCTCCCGAGCGCCGAGCGCCGGCCTTTGCTTGTAGATCAACGCCGCCGCGGCGATCGTGGTCAGCAGCATGACGGCCGCGATGATCCAGCCCAGTTTGCCGAACACGGCCCGACGCGGAGGTGTCGCCGCCAGCGCATCGAGACGTGCAATCACCTCGCGCATCGACTGAGGACGATCAACCGGCCGCTTCATCAAGCAAGCGGCGACGAGATCGGACAAGCCTGCCGGGACGTCGGTCCGGAGTCCGCTGAGCGGCTGCGGGTCGACGCCGATGACGCCGCGCATCACTTCGCTGCGGCTCTGTCCGCCAAACGGGCGCGCGCCCGCGAGCATCTCGTACAGCACGATACCGAAGGTGAAGATGTCCGAGCGGGCGTCGAGCGGCTCGCCGGTCGCTTGTTCCGGCGACATGTAGGCGGGCGTTCCGACGACGCGGCCCTCCTGAGTCAAGAGCGTTTCGGTGGCAAGCACCTCGGTCGAAATCGAACTCGTTTCGCGCTTCGCCAACCCGAAGTCGAGCACCTTGACGCGACCTTCGCCGGTGATCATGATGTTCGGCGGTTTCAGATCGCGATGCACGACACCAGCGGCATGCGCGGCGTTGAGCGCTTCTGCGATCTCGGTAGCCCAGCGAATCGCTTGCGGCACGGGCAGGCCCTGCGCCGGGATGAGGCTGCTCAACGCGCGACCCCGCACGAACTCCATGATCAGGTAACTGGCGCCTTCAAACTCCCGGATCTCAAAAATCGTGACGATGCCGGGATGGTTGAGCGACGACGCCAGCCGTGCTTCTCGCAGAAAGCGCTTGGCACGTTCGGCGCCAGCGCCGTCGACGATCACGCGCTTGATGGCCACATCGCGATCGAGACGCGAATCCCAAGCCCGGTAGACGACGCCCATGCCGCCTTTACCCAGTTGCTCGCGTATCTCGTAATGCCCGATCGAGCTGCCGATCATGAGTCTCTATCGTACCCGCCGGTCACTCTGGCACGGACCAGGTTTCACCCGCTTCGAACAGCTTGAAGCGGACCGCTGGCCGATGCCCGAGCACATGAGCCAGGAACCGCTCGCGATCCTGCGGCGAAACCGGCGCGGGCACCAGCCACTGGAGGTCCAGCGACTCGGCCAGGTCCGCCGCCTCGGACTCGGAGAAGTGCTGCGGGCCGATCGCGACGATGGCGACGGTCGGGTTGTAGGGCCGCAAGCGGTCCGCCAGTTCGGGATAGGCGACGCCGGAACCCGAATGCCAAACGGTCATGGCGCCGAATCGCGACATAAAGCCGATGAGCGGATAGCCGCCGATGGGCGTGTAGTCGACGCGCGGCTGGCCATCGTCGTCCCGGCGCGCGGCGGGCACGCCGTAGACGCGGCCGTACTCGCCGTTCT
>DATMJU010000055.1:0-6379 GCA_035553795.1 Vicinamibacterales bacterium | reverse complement strand
TGCGCACCGCGGCGACCGCGGTGCGCATGCGCAACCTGGTGATCAGCTCGAGCGTGCTGCTGTTGCTGACGCTGGCAATCGGCCTGATCGTGGTGTCGGCTCGCCGCGCGCAGGAGCTGGCGCGCCAGCAGATGGAATTTGTCGCCGCGGTCTCGCACGAGCTGCGCACTCCGGTCTCGGTGATTGGCACCGCTGCCGGCAACCTCGCCGATGGTGTGGTCGGTGATCCGCAGCGCGTCCGCAAGTACGGCGAGACGATCCAGGGCGAAGCGCGAAGGCTGGCGGAGACCGTTGAACGTGTCCTGCAACTGGCCGGCATCGCGGCCGGCAAGGCCGCGGCCGCGCGCACGCCGGTCAACCCGGACGTGCTCGTGCAGGAATCGCTCTCTGCCTGCCGGACCGAGATCGAGAACGCGGGCGTCAACGTGGAGTTGGCGATCGCCGAGGACCTCCCCAGCATCGTCGGTGATGCGACGGCCCTGCGATCCGCGCTGCAGAACTTGATCAGCAATGCGGTCAAGTACGGCGGAGACGCCAGGTGGCTTCGCATTTCCGCGCGCGAGGTTACAGGTTCCGGGTCACGGGTTCCGGGCAAGGTGCTGTTCACGGTTGAGGACCGCGGCATCGGCATCGACGGTGAAGACAAGAAGCACATCTTCGAGCCGTTCTATCGCGGCCGAGAGGCCGTCTCTCAACAGATCCAGGGCAGCGGGCTGGGCTTGAACCTGGTGCATCGCATTGCCGAAGCGCATGACGGAACCGTGACCGTCACGAGCGAACCCGGCAAGGGCAGCACCTTCACGCTGGCGTTGCCGGCTTACGACCGGCCGTCAGCCGGGCATGAATCTCTCGACCTTGCCAGACAAGCGACTCCTTCTCGTTGAAGACGAACCCGGACTGCAGCTGGCGCTGAGCGATCGGCTGTCGGCTGAGGGGTATTCCGTCGAAACCGCCGGTGACGGCCACCTCGCGATCGCGCGCGCGACCGGGGAGCCGTTTGACGTCATCGTCCTCGATGTCATGTTGCCCGGCCGCGACGGATTCGACGTGGCCAAGACAATCCGCCAGCAGGGCATCCAGACGCCCATCCTGATGCTGACCGCGCGGTCGCAGGTCGTCGATCGCGTCGTCGGGCTCAAGCTCGGCGCCGATGATTACCTCACCAAGCCGTTCGAAACGATCGAGTTGCTGGCACGCATCGAAGCGCTGCTGCGCCGGGCACCGTCGGGATCATCCGGCGTGTCGCTCGAGCGGTATCAATTCGGCGATATCACGGTGGACGCGCGCAAGGCAGAAGTCACGCAGAATGGCCAGCAGCTCGAGCTCTCGGCCAAGGAATTCCAGCTGCTGAAGTACTTCATCGAACACCGCGGGGCCACGGTGTCGCGAGACGAATTGCTGCACGAGGTCTGGGGCTATAGCGCGACGCCCTCGACCCGCACGGTCGACGTGCACGTGGCGTGGCTGCGCCAGAAGCTCGAACCCAATCCGCGCGTGCCGCAATACATCCTCACGGTTCATGGGATGGGCTACAAGTTCGCCGGTTGATTCGCGCAACTTTTCGCGAACGACTCTCGTCTCATTCACCAATCCGACAGATCCCGTAATTCAATTCGGCGGATTGCGCGGCGTCCTCAGGGACGGACTGTTGCACCGGCAGCACGAACTCCACTTTCCAGACGACCACGAGCGACATCTCTCCGGCACGGGCAATGCTGTGCCCTGGCCGGAGGTTCCATGCTTTCTATTTGTCGTGTGTTACTCATGGCCGCGTCGGCCGTGCTGTTCGTCCCAGGGATGGCAAGAGCGCAGACCAGCGGAGAAATCTTCGGCCGCATCACCGATTCGTCTGGCGCCGTAATGCCCGGCGTGACGGTGACGCTGACTGGTCCGGCCCTGATCACGCCGCAGACCACCGTGTCGCTCGAAAGTGGCGCCTATCGTTTCCCGAGCATTCCGATCGGACTCTACTCGGTCAAGTTTGAGATTCCCGGCTTCAGGAGTCTCATTCGCGAAAACGTTCGAGTGGAGACCGGATTTAACGCGGAGATCAATGCCTCGCTCGCGGTATCGACGGTTGAGGAAACGGTCACTGTCAGCGCCGCGGGTCCGGTCGTCGACACGCGCTCGACCACGACCGGCCAGGTGTTCACACGCGAGATGCTGGAGCGCATTCCGTCCGCGCGGGATCCGTGGGTGATGATGGAACAGACGCCCGGAATCATCATGAGCGGCCAGAACGTCGGCGGCAATCAGTCGGGTCAGCAGAACACCTTCATCGCGCACGGCACGGGCAACAACGAGGTCTGGAACCTTGACGGCGGCAACGTCACCGACCAACCTTCTTCATCATCATCGATGTACTACGACTTCGACTCATTCGAGGAGATCCAGATTCAGACCGGCGGCAGCGATGCGTCCGTGCAGTCGAGTGGCGTCTCGATCAACCTGGTGACCCGCAGCGGCGGGAACACGTTTCGCGGAACGTCCCGGCTGTTTGCCGTCGACGACAACTTCCAAGATTCGAACATCTCCCCAGAGTTGCGGGCGCAGGGGGCCGGCTCAGGAAATCCCATTCGCAACATTCGCGACTACGGGGGCGAGTTTGGTGGGCCGATCAAGCGCAACCGCGCGTGGTTCTGGGGCGCGGTCGGCCACCAGGACATCCGCGTCGGGGTGATCGGTTTTGTCCGGCCCGGCGGCGATCCGAACAACGCCGACGACCTTGTCGAGGATCTGACCACCGTCGTGGCCTACAACGCGAAACTGCAGTATCAGTGGACGCGTGGCCACAAGTCGACCTTCCTTTACAACTTCAACGAAAAGAGCCGAAACGCCCGCGGCGCCGGTCCGTTCAACCCGCCAGAGACGGCATTCCGCCAGATCGCGCCTCAGAATCTCTTCAAAGGCTCGCACCAGTGGATCGGATCGGACCGCTTCTCGATTGAGGCTCAGGCCATGACGATGCCCGATGGCGGTTTCACGTTGGCGCTTCAGGATCCGTCGTTACTTGATGTTCAGGCGTCGTTCGATATCGCGACCCAGATGAATGGGCGGTCGGCTCGCCAGCAGGAGAATATTCGCCCGCAAAAGGAAGTGCGCGCGGACGGCAACTACTTCGTGACGCGTTTCCTCGGCGGCGATCATGCGGTCAAGTTCGGAGCGGGATGGCGGGACATCTCCTTCGGCTTCAAGGGCACTCGCGGCGGCGGCGCCATCGCCCGTTTTAACAACGGCGTGCCGGTGGAAGCGAACTTGTATCGCGACAGCAACACCGACACGGGACAGTGGGCGGCATTCGGCTACGTGCAAAACGCCTACAGCCGCGGGCGGCTCAACATCAACGCCGGCCTGCGCTACGATTTCAACGACGACGAGGCGCTGCCCTCAAGCATCGAGGCCAATCGCATCATCCCCGATCTGCTGCCGGGGGTGAACTTCGCCGGCGCGGACTCAGGTGTCGCGTTTCATGACTTCGCGCCGCGCCTTGGTGTGACTTACGACCTCACCGGCGACAACAAGAACATTTTCAAGGCCAGTTACGCGATGTACTGGGGCACGGGTATTACGACCGCAGCATCGGTCAATCCGGTGAGCGAGGTGCTGCTCCGCTATCCCTGGAATGATGCCAACCGGGACGGCTTCATCCAACGCAACGAACTTGACCTGACGCGGCTGTTGACCTTCACCGGCAACTTCGACCCGAACAATAGGACTGGGTTGGCGACGTCCTCAACGCGTGTTGACCCGAACCTCCACAACGACCGGACCGACGAATTCACCATTGGGTTCGAACGCGAACTCGCCGGCAACTTCGGCGTCGGGGCGTTGTACATCTACCGGAACTACCCCCACTACCAGAACTTCACGCGGACCGACAACGTGCTGGCGGCCGACTACGTCCCGGTGACGTTCACGGCCAACTGTGGTAACTCGACGTGCGCGGAACCGTCGTACACCGTGACCTATTTCGAACTGCCGTTCAACCTGCCGGGCACCGGCGTGACCACCAACGCCGATCGAACGCGGCGCTATCATGGCCTCGAGCTGACTGCGCGTAAACGCTTCAGTGATCGATGGATGATGAACGGCAGTGTCAACGTGCAAAGCACGACGCTGCACTACGGCGGTCCCAATGTCAGCTACCAGGATCCGACCGACATCGCCCAGCTCGATGGCGCGCAGACGGGCACGGCGAACGCGCGCTGGTTTGGGAAAGTGTCAGGGCTGTACGTGTTGCCGTGGCAGGAAATCGGGCTTTCAGGTTTTTTCAACGCCCGGCAGGGGTATCCCTACAACCGCGTGATTCAGTCGCCAACGCGTCGCGGCAACCTCGGTCGCGCCAACGTTGACATCGATCGCTGGGGTGACGTGCGGCTCGAGAATCACTACCAGCTCGACCTCCGGCTCGACAAGCAGATCCCAATCGGCCGGACCCGTTGGACGACGGCGATCGATCTGTTCAACGTCTTCAACGCGGCGACCGTCCTTGATCGGCAGGAGATCCAGAACTCGCCAACGGCTAACTTCGTCGAGGAAGTGTTGGGGCCGCGTGTCGCGCGCTTCAGCGTGCGCGTGCAATTCTAGGTACTCGGAGTCCCGGTCCGGTGGACGGCGCCTGCAGAGGGGCCGTCCACTAGGACGGCACCTGCTGGTGCAGGGTACCGATCAACGCGATCGCGCCGTCGAGTGACCTGTCAACGGGGTGAAGCGTGGACTGAGAAAATCCCCTGCCCTGGCCGTCTGGATCATTGAAGTGAGCCTCCCAGACGGAGTCGACGAACATGCTTCCGCCAGCTGTGCGCGCGAGTATTGGTCACGCATCATTTCGATGGATCAACGCGGTTTGGGTGGTCGTTGACAGAGATTGCGATACCCGCACCGTGGGCGAATGGGGACGCGTCTGCGGCGCAAGCCTCGGCGCACTTCGATCCATCTGCGTTATGCAGAATGTCCGACCCAAGCCGTCGCTGACATTTGCGCGTGTGCTCCGGGTCGTCGCAAGACAGGAACTCCGCCACATCCGCGACACACTAGAGGTCGACGACCCGAGAACGCTGAGGACCATACTTGCAGCGTCGGGTCTGGCCGACGATGACCGGCGACGGCCCCGCTCGATGGGCGTCGATGAATTTCTGAGAGCACAGCGAATTATCACGGAGCCCGCCTGCTGCGAAGCCGTCAGGCTCGCGGTCAAGATGGGCGGTGTGGCCAGAGACGCCGTTCGCGAATGAGAAATCTTGCATCGAGATTTGTCGCGGTCTCTGCTGCCAGAAACGAAGTCGCAGTGCTAGCCTCGCCACATGAGTCGAAGCCGCCTCGATGACATTACCAACCTGATTCTGTGCGTCACGTGCGTGGTCGTAGTCGCCCTGCTGGGCTATCGGACGCTGACGGAGCGAGACACGACCGCGCGCCTTCCGCCGACCTACGCCAACGGCGACGTCATGCCGGCCATCAACGGTGTCGACTACAGCGTTAGCGACAAGACGCTCCTCGTGATGGTCTCCTCGACGTGCCGATACTGCACCGAGAGCATGCCGTTCTACTCGCAGCTCGCCAAGATCAGCCAGACCGGCCGATTCCAAATCGTGATGGCGGGGTACGAGTCCGTGGAGTCCCTGAAGAGTTACGCGTCCGCACACGGCGTCGTAATCGATCGAATTGTCAGCGTCCCGGCCGAAGTCCGTATTGGCGCCACGCCGACGCTGCTGTTGATCGATCGAAGCGGGCGTGTCGCATCGAGTTGGCTTGGAGCTTTGCGAGGTCGTGAAAAGGACGTCATCGCGCGATTGTGAACGACCGTGTTATCGCCGGAAGGAGAAAAGAGCATGAATCGAGAGGTTGTTCGGAAGGCGTTACGGGGAGCGGCGATGTTGGTCATCGCACTGGGAACGGCGGTATTGATGAGCGAACCGGTCAAGGCCGAGGATCCTCCCGGTTGCAACGGCGGCTGCATCACGCCCTGCCTGGCCAGCTGCGACAACAACGAAACCTGGTGCTACTACAACTGTAGCTCGCAAACGGGCGAGGCATACGCGCAGTGCATCGACGGCTGCTGGGACAACTACCTGGCGTGCCGCAACGAATGCATCAGCAACTGCGACTGGTGTGCGGGATAACGCCAAGTTCACCTTCAGAGAGTCGCCCGCTTCGGGCTGCGTTTCAGCTTCTAGGCCACGCTGGCGAGAGAGGTGCCGGGGTCTTCAACCCCCGGCACCCTCACTTCCTCAACCTCGACGCGGACGACGACGTCCGCCCCAATCGCGGCGATCGCAAACGTCATCGACAGGCCTGACTCCTCGAGAGCCGGCGGCAGCACTGCGGCGTCACCGCGAATCGCCGTCGCGTCCGAGAGCGTGCTGCCCTGTTCACGCTG
>DATMJU010000054.1:0-9679 GCA_035553795.1 Vicinamibacterales bacterium | reverse complement strand
GTCGTCGGCAGGGCTCCCATCGCCATCAACGGCACGATGATCAAGGCGGCGACGATCGTCGCCTGGAGCAACATCGTGAGTGGCACGGTGTACCACATCTTGTTGCCCATCTTGATCGATGGATCGACGACATCACCAAACATGTCGCGTGGCACTAATTCCTCCTCAACTTCGTATTCATTAAAGGACCGCCGATTATCCCTTCGACTTTGGCCGGACGCAAGCGTCCAGGGCCGGGGGGTCGGAAGGGTGCGCGTCTTTCAATTAGACACCGGAATTCCGGGCCTGCTCCCTACAAAAACACAACAAATTCGTGACGTGTGCCGAAAATGCGAAGGGGTCAGGTACTTCCGCACCTGACCCCCTCAGACGCCCGGCGATTCTAGTCGGGCTTTAAACCCACCGTCAACAGTTCGAGCCCCATAAAAGCAGTGAAATTACGCATGGTGACGAACTGTTACAGGGTTTTCACCCGGCCAGCGCCTTTTAGCCCTCGTTCTCAATCCGCATGCCGTAGAACGAGCGGTAGACGAAATACATGCTAATCACGAAGAACACCGCCGACAGCGACAGCGTAAGGGTCGCGCCGGTGCCGAGGTAGACGCCTAGCTCGACGGCGAGCAGGCCGAACAGCGTGGTGAACTTGATCACCGGGTTCATCGCCACTGATGAGGTGTCCTTGAACGGATCGCCGACCGTGTCGCCCACGACCGACGCATCGTGCAGAGGCGTGCCCTTCATCTTCAGCTCAGTTTCGACGATCTTCTTGGCGTTGTCCCACGCGCCGCCGGCGTTGGCCATGAAGATCGCCTGGTAGAGGCCGAACAGCGCGATCGAAATCAGGTAGCCGATGAAGAAGAACGGCTCCACAAACGCGAACGCCAGCGTCGAGAAGAACACGCCGAGGAAGATGTTGAACATGCCGCGCTGCGCGTAGATCGTGCAGATCTCCACGACCTTCTTGCTGTCTTCCACCGAGGCCTTGGTCGACCCTTCGAGCTTGATGTTCTTCTTGATGAACTCGACGGCGCGGTACGCGCCGGTGGTAACCGCCTGCATCGAGGCGCCGGTGAACCAGTAGATCACCGCGCCGCCCGTAATCAGGCCGAGCAGGAAGGGCGGGTGCAGGATCGACAGCATCCGGATCGCCTCCTGGTTCTGCAGACCCTGGGTCAGCGCCATGATGATCGCGAAGATCATCGTGGTCGCACCGACCACCGCGGTGCCGATCAGCACCGGCTTGGCCGTCGCCTTGAAGGTGTTGCCGGCGCCGTCGTTTTCCTCGAGCAGTTCCTTGGCCACCTTGAAGTTGACCTTGAAGCCGTGGCTCTTCTGGATCTCCTGCTCGACGTTCGGGATCTCTTCGATCTGCGACAGCTCGTAGACCGACTGCGCGTTGTCCGTGACGGGACCGTAGGAGTCAACGGCGATCGTCACCGGGCCCATGCCGAGGAAGCCGAACGCGACGAGACCGAACGCGAAGATCGCCGGGGCGACCATGATTTCG
The DNA here is from genome assembly GCA_035553795.1 of Vicinamibacterales bacterium. Taxonomy (GTDB): domain Bacteria; phylum Acidobacteriota; class Vicinamibacteria; order Vicinamibacterales; family UBA2999; genus 12-FULL-67-14b. Next base: position 8,172 of record DATMJU010000054.1, on the reverse strand, counting down.
CCGAGGCCCCACGACGACACGATGTAGGCGATCGTCATCAGGCCCATGATCGTCAGGCCGAGCCAGTAGCTGCTGAAGTTGCCCGCGACGAGGCCCGACAGGATGTTCAGCGACGCGCCGCCTTCACGCGACGAGGTCACCACTTCCTTGACGTGGCCCGAGTGCGTGGAGGTGAACACCTTCACGAATTCCGGGATGATCGCGCCGGCCAGCGTGCCGCACGTGATGACGGTCGACAGCTGCCACCACAGCGCGGTGTTGCCGCCGAGCGACGGAATCAGCTCGTAGGACAGCACGTAGGTGAGGATCACCGAGACGATCGAGGTCAGCCACACCAGCGTCGTCAGCGGGATCTCGAAGTTCATCTTCTCGGCGTTGCCGTAGGTGCTCTTCGCCCACGCGTTGTTCACCAGGTACGAACCCGCCGAGGCGAGCACCATCATCACGCGCATCATGAAGATCCACACCAGCAGCTGGACCTGGATGGCCGGGTCGGAAACCGCGAGCATGATGAACGAGATCAGCGCGACGCCCGTCACGCCGTAGGTTTCGAAGCCGTCGGCGGTCGGGCCGACCGAGTCGCCCGCGTTGTCGCCCGTGCAGTCGGCGATCACGCCGGGGTTGCGTGCGTCGTCTTCCTTGATCTTGAACACGACCTTCATCAGGTCGGAGCCGATGTCGGCAATCTTCGTGAAGATGCCGCCCGCGATGCGCAGCGCCGCGGCGCCGAGGGATTCACCGATGGCGAAGCCGAGGAAGCAGACGCCGGCGTATTCACCAGGAATGAACAGGAGAATCGCGAGCATGAAGAGCAGCTCGACGGAGATGAGCATCATGCCGACGCTCATGCCCGAGCGCAGCGGGATGTCGCACACCGGGAAGGCCTTGCCCTGGAGGCTCGCAAACGCGGTGCGCGAGTTGGCCAGCGTGTTGATGCGGATGCCGTACCACGCCACGCCGTAGCTGCCGGCGATGCCGATCAGGCTGAAGATGATGACGATGGCGATGCGGCCGGGCTCGAGGCCGGTGAGCCAGAAGTAGGCAATCATCACGGCGCCGATGAACAGCTCGAGGATCAGCAGGAACTTGCCCTGCTGGATCAGGTAGGCCTTACACGTCTCGTAGATGAGCGCCGAGACGTCGGCCATCGACTGGTGGACCGGCAGATTCTTGACCGCCGTGTAGGTCCAGAAGCCGAACAGCAGCCCGAGCACACACACGAACAGGCCGGTCATCAGGATGCCGTGGCCGGTCATGCCGAAGAAGTCGCCCGTGTTGAGATCCGGCAGCTGGATGTTCACTTCACCGCCAGGGCGGTGATGCGCGGCATCCTGCGCGGTTTCCTGGGCCAGCAAGGCCGGCGCCATCAGCACGCCCAGCGTCAACACCACGGCCGCTCGTTTGATAAGCCTCATCCTGATTAGCCTAATGACCATTCGCGTCCCTTGTCCCCTTTTGTGTTTCAACTCTTAACCGTCGACTCTTGACTCTTGACTGCCGGCGGCAGTGCCATTCCGCCTGTCAGGAAGATCCGAATGCCTTCTTGCACCGATAGATCCGGGTAAAACGCCTGCGACCGCGGATACACGGCAACGTCACCCAGGTACAGGTGATTGGTCGGCACGTACACCGCAATCATCGCCTCCGGTCCCGTGCCGCGATCGATCGTGAACTCGCGTGTCAGGAACCCGATCACCATCCCGCGCCGCTGGTCGTCCACGAGCACGACCTTCTTGAACCCCGACTCGCTGTCGGGCGAGAAGGCCGCCACCAGCTGCTTCACCGGCGCGTACACCGTCTTGAACAACGGCAACGTCAACAGCCATTGTTCGGCGCGCTGCAACACCCGCCGGCCGATTACGTTGGTCGCAATCGCGCCCGCGACCAGGATCGACGCGGTCGTAATTAGCACGCCCAACCCCGGAACCTCGCGGCCGAGGAAATACATCGACAGGGGGCGCGCCACGCCGTCGATGAACCGGAACGTCCACAGCAGGGTCACGACGGTGATGAACAACGGCACCGTCACGACCAGGCCGGCCAGGAAACTACGCCGCAGCCACTGCATATTGCTACTTCACTACTTTGCTGCCGGGCCTCCGGCTGTGCTGCCGGCCCCCGGCCTTACTTACCGCGCCAGCAGCCAGACGACCGTCAACGCCGCAAGCGCGAAGCGATAATAGGCGAATACGTCGAGCGAATGCGACGCAAGATACCGCACGAAGTATTTCACCGTGATGTAGCCGACCACCGCTGACACCAGCACGCCCACGGCCATCAGGGTCACGGGCAAACCGGCCATGCCGACCTCGGCCAGATCGAGCGCCTCTTTCGCCGCCGCCGCGACGATGGCCGGCAGGCTCATCAGGAACACGAACCGCGCGGCCGACCCCCGATCGACGTGGAGCAGCAGCGCCAGCGTCAGCGTGGCGCCGGAGCGCGAAATCCCTGGCGCCAGGGCCATCGCCTGCGCGCAGCCGATCGCGAAGGCCTCGGCGTAGCCGAGCGAACGCGCGTCCCGCGACTTGCGCCCGATGCGCTCGGCGACAATCAAGCCAATGCCGCCGATCGTCAGCGTAATCGCCACCACCAGCGGCGACCGCAGCCGTCCCTCGATGAGGTCGGCAAACAGGCCGCCGACAATCACGATCGGGATGGTCCCGGCGATGATCAGGCGCCCGAGCCGCTCGTACTCGCCGTCGCGCCCGGCCAGCGCCCCGGGCGCCGCTACGATCAGCCTGGCCACGTCGGCGCGAAAGAACACCACCACCGCCAGCAGCGTGCCGACGTGGCACGCGACGTCGAACGCGATCCCGAACCGGCCGGTATCCCATCCGAAAAACGCCCGCGCCAGGATCAGGTGGCCCGAACTGGAGACAGGCAGGAACTCCGTGAGTCCCTGCACCACCCCAAGTAACGCGGCCGCGATGAGATCCACGCCGGTTGCTTAGACCGTCTTGCGAGCGCTCGTGGTGCGGGCCTTCGCCTGCTTGCTGCTCAGGAGGATGGCGATCGACGACGCGATGAAGATCGTCGAGTAGGTGCCGCTGATGATCCCGACCAGCATCGTGAACGCAAACGCCTCGAGCACTTCGCCGCCGAACAGGTACAGCGCCAGCACCGCCAACGACGTGGTGCCGGCCGTGATGATGGTGCGGCTCAACGTCTGGTTGACGCTCTCGTTGACCACTTTCTCGAGCGAGTCGCGCCGCTTGCTGCGCAGGTTCTCGCGGACGCGGTCGAAGATCACGATCGTGTCGTTGACCGAGTAACCGGTGATGGTCAGGATGGCGGCGACGACGTTGAGCGACAGGTCGTAGCCGAAGAAGAACAGGAACGCGACCGCGACCAGGATGTCGTGGAAGGTCGCGGCAATGGCGCCGATCGCGAACGCGAACCGGAACCGCAGGCCGATGTAGATGGTGATGCCGACGATCGACGCGAGCATCGCGTAGATGCCGCGGCGCTGCAGGTCGGCGCCAATCACCGGGCCGACGAGGTCCTGGCTCACCACCTCGAACGCGCCGAAGTTTGCCTTGGTCAGTGCGTCGACCACGGCGCGGGCGTTCTGGTCGAGCGACCCGCCGTCCTCCTGGATCAGCTGCGGCAGCCGGATGACCTTCTGGTTGTCCGCCGGATCCCCGTAGGTCTGGATCACTTGCTCACCCGGAATCGCCGCGACGATCGCCTGGCGCACCTGATCATCGCTGACCGGCTGCTGGAACTTCACGACCACGATCGTGCCGCCCGAGAAGTCGATGCCGAGCGGAATGCCCCTGGTCACGCCATAGGCAAGACCCGCGATGATGATCACCGCCGACAGCGCGAGCGCGTGCCAGCGCCACTTGATGAAGTCGTAATTCGCGTTCTGGAGGAGAGCCATAAATTAGATCGACAGCTTCTGCACGTTGCGGCCGCTCAGGGTCGCTTCGAACAAGGTGCGGGAAACGAAATACGCCGTGAACACGTTCGACAGCAAACCGATGGTCAGCGTCAGCGCGAAACCGCGAATCGAGCTGGTGCCGAAGTTGAAGAGGAACGCCGCCGCGATCAGCGACGCCACGTGCGTGTCGAGGATGGTCAGCAGCACGCGGTCGAAGCCGGCGCTCACCGCCTGCTTGACGCCCTTGGCGGTCGCCAGTTCTTCCTTGATGCGCTCGAAGATCAGCACGTTCGAGTCGACGCCCATGCCGATGGTCAGGATGAAGCCCGCAATGCCGGGCAGCGTCATCGTCGCGCCCGCGTAGGCCATCAGGCCGAGCAGGATGATCAGGTTCGCGACGATCGAGAGCAGCGCGTTGACGCCGGCCGCCTTGTAATAGAACAGCATGAACAGCGTCACGAGCAGCAGGCCGCCCGCGGCGGACATCAGGCCGGCGCGGATCGAATCGGCGCCGAGCGACGGGCCGACGGTGCGCTCTTCGAGATAGGTCAGGTTCGCCGGCAGCGCGCCGGAGCGCAGCTTGAGCGAGAGGTCCTGCGATTCCTGGTTGGTGAAGTTGCCGGTGATGCGGCCTTCGTCATCGATGCGCGACTGGATGACCGGCGCCGACTGCACGCGGTTGTCGAGGACGATGCCGAGCTGCTTGCCGATGTTGTTCTGCGTGAAGGTCCCGAACTTGCGCGAGCCTTCCTGGTTCAGCGAGAAGCTGACGGCCGGACGATTGTTCTCGTCGAGCGTCGGACGCGCGTTGCGAAGGTCGCGGCCGGTGACGGCGGGGACGCGGCGCACCACGTAGTAACCCGTGCCGGCAGGCTGGCCCGGAGCCGCTTCGATGGTGCCGGGCAGAATCTGCAGATCGGGCGGCACGTTGCCGCCGAGCGCGGCGCGCGCGGCCGCTTCGTCCGAGAACGGACCCTGCTCGACCTGCTTGAGTTCGAGCTGCGCGGTCGAGCGGATGATTTCCTTCGCGCGATCAACTTCGGTCACGCCCGGCAGCTGCACCATGATCTGATCGGCAGCGGTGTGGCGCGCGATGATCGGCTCGGCCACGCCAAGCTCGTTGACGCGGCGTTCAATCGTCTGCAGCGCCTGGTTCACGGTGTCTTCGCGCAGCTGGACGACCAGGTTCGGCTTGAGGTTGAAGGTGTATGTGCCGGCGCCGGAGGTGCGGTCGTAGTTCGTCTCAACCTCGACGAGGCTGTTGCGGAACTCGGCATCCTTGTCCGCGGGCACGCCGCTGACCGTGAACGCCGTCGCCGAATCAACGGTGATGCCGCCAATCGCGACGTTCTTCGTCTTCAGCAACTCCGCGAGCCGATCCGCCGTGGTCTGCGTTTCGAGCCGCAGCGCGTCATCGGTCTGCACGCGCAACACGAGCTGCACGCCGCCCTTCAGGTCGAGGCCCAGCTTGACCTTCTCGCCGGGCGGGTAAAACGCAAAGATCGACAGCGCCAGGACGGCAACAATCGACAGGACTTTCCAACGAAGGTTCTTCGCCATGATTTATGTATTCGGCGTTTCTACGACGGGCGGCTGCCCCTGGAGGCCAACCACGGCCGCCTTGGCAATATCCACACGCACATTGGGAGCAATCTGCAGGCTGATCTTGTCCTCGGCAACCTTTGCGATCGTGCCGAAGATGCCGCCGGAAGTCACGACCTTGTCGCCCTCTTTCAGAGCCGACAGGAACTCCTGCACCTTCTTCTGCCGCTTCTTCATCGGCAGCAGAATCACGAAATAGAAGATCGCGAGAACGAGCGCAAAGGGAACGAGCTGGATCAGCGGGTTCACCTGTTGGCCAGGCGAGGAAGCGAGCGCCAGAATCATTCCGAAAAGGGGATCCGTCGTGGTCATGAAATCAACGCGCGGCGGGTAAAGGTCTGATGGAAGTGTTGTCTAAAATCTTCGAACCTGCCGAACGATATAGCCTCCCTAATCCGGCGCATGGTGTCAAGGTAAAAGCTCAGGTTATGCAACGTGTTAAGGGTGCCCGAGGTCATCTCGCCGGCCGCGAACAAGTGGCGTAAATATGCCCGTGAAAAGTTGCGGCAGGTATAGCAGGAACAATTCGGATCGACCGGCCCGTCGTCTTCGGCATACCGGACGTTCTTGATGTTGATCTCCCCTTCGCTGGTGAACAACTTGCCGTGACGGGCGTTTCGGGTCGGCATGACGCAGTCGAACATGTCGATGCCACGGGCCACGCATTCCACGAGGTCGATCGGCGTCCCGACCCCCATTAAATAGCGTGGCTGGCTGGCCGGCAGGAGGGGGGCCGTGGCCTCAACTATTGAGTACATAGTCTCGTTCGGCTCGCCGACGCTGAGCCCGCCAAGCGCGTAGCCCTCAAACCCAATAGATACAGTAAGTTCCGCGCTTTCAGCCCGCAGGTCTGGAAACGTCCCGCCCTGCACGATCCCGAACTGCGCCTGGGTAAAGGGGTCGGGGCCATTTATCCGGCGCTTCAGAAAGTGCTCCCTGCACCGTTTTGCCCACCTGGCCGACAGTTGCAGCGATTTCTGGATGATTTCGGGAGTCGAGGGTAGGGCCGGGCATTCGTCGAGCACCATCGCGATGTCCGAACCGAGGTTGGACTGGATATCTACTGCAGATTCAGGGGTTAGCCGCCGGGCGCTGCCGTCCAGGTGCGACCGGAACTCAACGCCGTTCTCATCTATCTTGCGGCGATGGGCAAGGCTGAAGACCTGGAAGCCGCCGCTGTCGGTAAGGATGGGTCGCTTCCAGCCCGAGAATTTATGAAGTCCCCCGCGTCTGGCAATGAGCTCATCGCCGGGCCGGAGCATCAGGTGGTAGGTATTTCCCAGGATGATGCTGGCGCCAATTTCCTCCAAGTGGCTTGGAGTCAGTGCTTTGACGGCGCCTTGTGTGCCCACCGGCATGAAAACGGGGGTCTCGATCTGGCCGTGCGCCGTATTGAGTATTCCTCGGCGCGCTGCTCCGTCTGTATGAGTAAGGGTGAACAAAAGGGACCCGACCCCTTATTATCGGCGTAGTGAAGAAATTGCGGGTTGGGATCATTTTCGGCGGGCGATCGGGGGAGCACGAGGTCTCGGTCACGTCGGCGGCGTCGATTTTCAAGCACATTGACCGGGACAAGTACGAGCCGGTCGCGATTCACATCGCGAAGGACGGCCGCTGGACGCTGCCCGACAGGGTGCCGACCGCGTTGTCGGCAGCGGAGGTGATCCAGCAGGCGCGCTCGGCGCCGCAACTGTCGTCCAGGACGACTCGGGACACCATGCTGGCGCCGTATCCGACCAGCGACACGATGATCACCGTGGACCGCGCGCGCGACGGCGCTGTCATCGGCGTCGGACTCGACGTGGTCTTCCCGGTGCTGCACGGCCCATACGGCGAAGACGGCACCGTGCAGGGGCTGCTCGAGCTTGCCAACATTCCGTACGTCGGTCCCGGCGTGCTCGCATCGGCGGCCGGCATGGACAAGTCCGTCATGAAGATGCTGTTCGCTGCCCGCGGCCTGCCGGTGTGCGACTGGTACGGCTTCGTGCGCGCCGACTGGGATCGCGATCGCGCGGCGGTGCTGAAGCGGATCGAAACGCTTGGGTTGCCGGTGTTCGTCAAGCCCGCCAACCTGGGATCGAGCGTCGGCATCTCGAAGGTGAAAACGCCTGGTGAACTACTCCCGGCGATCATGCTCGCGCTCGATTTCGACCGGAAGGTCGTGGTCGAAGCGGCGGTGCCGAACGCGCGCGAGATCGAGTGCTCCGTCCTTGGCAACGAGGAGCCTGAGACGTCGCTGCCCGGTGAAGTCATCCCGTCGCGCGAGTTCTACGATTACGAAGCGAAGTACCTCGACGAGGGATCGAAAACCGTGATTCCGGCGGATCTGCCGGCTGCGCTCGTCAGCGAAGTGCGGCGCCTGTCGGTCGAAGCGTTCCGCGCCATCGATGCCGCGGGCCTGGCACGCGTCGACTTCCTCGTGTCGCGCGACACCGGAGCGATCTACCTGAACGAGATCAACACCATGCCCGGCTTCACCACCATCAGCATGTATTCGAAGATGTGGGAAGCAAGCGGCGTCGGCTACCCCGAGCTGGTCGATCGGCTGATTCAACTCGCGCTGCGTCGGCACTCGGAAAAACAGGCGCTCAAGACGAGTGCGATATAGGCGGGTAAGGCCGGTCCGGCGGGTAAGGAAATGAAAATCCTTCCACTCTTCGCTTCACTCGCGCTGCTGATCACAAACC
>DATMJU010000053.1:0-2114 GCA_035553795.1 Vicinamibacterales bacterium | reverse complement strand
GTGTCGCGCTGTGCCGGCTGCTGCTGTTGTCGCCGGATCTGCTGCTCCTCGACGAACCGACCAACCACCTCGACGCCGAATCGGTGGCGTGGCTCGAACGCTTCCTCAAGGACTATCCCGGCACGGTCGTCGCGATTACCCACGATCGCTACTTCCTCGACAATGTCGCCGGCTGGATCCTCGAGCTCGATCGCGGCAGCGGCATTCCGTACGAAGGCAACTACTCGGGCTGGCTCGAGCAGAAGCAGGCTCGCCTGCAGGTCGAAGAGAAGACCGAGAGCAAGCGCCAGCGCGCGCTGCAACGCGAGTTGGACTGGATCCGCATGTCTCCCCGCGCCCGCCAGGCGAAGGGCAAGGCCCGGTTGAACGCCTACGAGCAACTGCTCAACGAGGACACCGCGCAGAAGGTCGACGCGGTCGAGATCTACATTCCGCCGGGTCCGCGACTGGGCGACATCGTGGTCGAGGCGCGCGGCTTGAAGAAGGCCTACGGCGACAACCTGCTGTTCGACGGCCTGAACTTCACGCTGCCGCCGGCCGGCATCGTCGGCGTCATCGGCCCCAACGGCGCCGGCAAGACGACGACGTTCAAGCTGATTACGGGGCAGGAGAAGCCCGACGCCGGCACGCTGCGATTGGGTGAGACCGTGCAGGTCGGCTACGTCGATCAGTCGCGCGAGCTCGACGCCAACAAGAGCGTCTATGACGAGATCACCGGCGGGCTCGACGAGCTCGAGATGGGCAAGAAGAAAATTGCCTCCCGTGCCTACGTCTCGTGGTTCAACTTCAAGGGCGCCCAGCAGCAGCGCAAGGTCGGGACGCTGTCAGGTGGTGAACGCAATCGTGTTCACCTGGCGAAGTTGCTGCGGCAGGGCAGCAACCTGCTGCTGCTCGACGAACCGACCAACGACCTCGACGTTGAAACGCTGCGCGCGCTCGAAGATGCGTTGCTGAGCTACGCCGGTTGCGCGGTGGTCATCAGCCACGATCGCTGGTTCCTCGATCGCATCGCGACCCACATCCTGGCGTTCGAGGGCGACAGCCAGACCGTGTGGTTCGAGGGCAACTACCAGGATTACGAGGCCGACCGGAAGCGACGCCTCGGCGCGCAGGCCGATCAGCCGCATCGCATCAAGTACCGTAAGCTCACGCGTTCATAGGAGACGACTCATGACCCCAGATCAGGCGAAGTTCCTCGCAGGCGTTGTCGGCCAGGGATTGCAGGGCGAGTGGATGCACACCTACAAGGCGATCAACGCCATCGGTGACGCCAAGAAGGACTACAAGCCGGCGCCGGATTCGCGCTCGGCGTGGGACCTGGCGCTGCACATCGCGGTATGCGACGTGGGTTTCCTCCAGGCGGTGGCCAACAACAGCTTCGCCAACTTCCCGGCCAAGACCAACGCCACCACCATCCCGGCGCTGGCGGAATGGTACAAGCAGGAGATGCCGAAGGCGCTCGAGAAGGTGCTGACGCTTGACGGCAATCATCTGACCCAGATCGTCGAGAGCTGGGGCATGAAGCTGCCGTCGGTGGTCTACCTGAATTTCTGCAACAACCACATGATTCATCATCGCGGCCAGCTGACCACCTACATCCGCCCGACCGGCGGCAAGGTGCCGGCGATGTACGGCGAAAGCTACGACGAGAAAATGGGTGGCTAGAGCCGCCGGGCCGCGGCAGAGCAACACTGCCGCACGGGTCCTGTCGCTTTCGCTGGTACTCGCTGGCACCCTCATCGTTCCGCTCGGGTTGCGCGTCGTCAACGACGCGCTGCCCGGCGCGGACATCCGCGATAGTTACCTTCCCACCGTCGAAGAACCCCGCCAGCGCGAGCGCTTCGATCAAGCGGCGGCTGACGCGGTCCGTGAGGTCCAGCCGCAGTTTGCGGTCATCGGCGACTCAATGGCCGGCATCCGGATCGATCCGCGCCACCTGACACGCCTCACCCAACGGCGCGTCATCGGCCTGTTTCATCCCGGCAGCCCGGTGGCGTACTGGTATCTCGCCTTCAAGAACCTTGTCGCGGACAACGGGCTGAGGGAGATCCGGGGGGCGATCTTCTTCTTTCGAGACGATCAGCTGACGTCGCAGGTCCAGGTGACGCCCGGCG
>DATMJU010000052.1:0-5783 GCA_035553795.1 Vicinamibacterales bacterium | reverse complement strand
AGCTGGGCGCGACCGTCGACATTTTCGAGGCCAGCGTCCTCGGCAAGGTCGATCGCATTCACGAGATTCTCAAGAGCGCACCGAATCGCGTCTCGGAATACGCGCCCGATGGCTTCACGCCGGTCGCCCTCGCCGCGTTCTTCGGCCAGCCCGCCGCCGCGAAAGCGTTGATTGCCGCCGGCGCCGACGTCAACGCCGCTGCGAAGAACGGGCTCAAGGTGGCCGCGCTGCACGCAGCTGTTGCCGGCCGAAATCTCGAGATCGTTGAAGCCGTCCTCGCAGCCGGCGGGAACCCAAACGCCCAGCAGCAGGCGGGCTTCCGCCCGATGCACGAAGCTGGCTCGAACGCGAATCGCAAGCTGGCGGAGCTGTTGTTGAAGCACGGCGCCGACCCCACACTGACCTCAGACGACGGCAAGAGCGCGATCGACCTGGCGCGTGAGAAGGGCCACGGCGAGTTCGCCGACTGGCTTGCCTCCCAGAAGCGCTGATCCACCGATTTAGATCCACAGATTCAGATCCACAGATTCAGATCCACAGATTCCCTCTTTGCGGGCCCGCGCGCCGGGCTTCGCCCGGCGTTGCAGAGCGCTCCTCTCGATCACTCTGCGGCCCGGAGGGCCGCCGCGGGCCGGTGCAATCGGTGGATTTAAATCGGTGGACTTGATTGGTTGATTTAATCGGTGGATCTAATCGGTGGATCTAATCGGTGGCTGGGCGACGCGCCGGTAGACCTCGAGTGTTCCTTCGACGAGATGATCGACGTCGAAGTGATCGGCAACGCGCTTTCGTCCGGCTGCGCCGAATCGCTTCCGCAGATCCGCGTCCTTGAGCAGCTTCACTATCGCTGCTGCCAGTGCCTTGGCATCTGCCGGATCGACCAGTAAGCCGGTCTCGTTCGGGACGACGGCTTCGGGAATGCCGCCGGCTCGAGTGCCGACAATCGCGTGGCCCATGGCCATGGCGTCGAGTACCGCCGACCCGAGCCCCTCCGTGACCGAGCTCATCACGAACAGATCCGCGGTCTTCATCAGCGACAGCACATCTTCGCGGAATCCCGGCAGCAGGACGCGTTTGCCCAGGTTGAGGTGCTTGATCTGTTTCTCGAGCGCCACGCGCAGATCGCCTTCGCCGAAGATGATCAAGTGCGCGTCGTGTACCTCCTGCAACACCAACGGCATCGCGTCCACGAGGTACCTCTGCCCCTTGTGGCCGACCAGCGCGCCGACGTTGACGATCACCGGCACGCCGTGCGGCAGGTAATACTCCGCATGCAGATCGATCGCCGGCCGGTGGGCGATCTTGTCGACGTCGATGCCGTCGTGCACGACGTGGATGCGTTCTGCGGGAATGCCGTCCTGGACCAGGATGCCCTTGATCGCATTCGATGCTGCGATGAAGGCATCCATCTGGCGATACTTCCACTGCGAGAAGGCGTGCGACTGGAGATGGAAGTCCACCCGCCGCGAGGCGATTGTCACTGGCCGCGGCGTGGGCGCGCCGAACGACAGCGCCAGTGACGCCATGGATACGGCATGCGGATCGTGCGCGTGGACGACCGCAGGTTTCCACTGCCGGATGATCTTCGACAGCTTCCACGCCGTGGCGAGGTCGATCTCGTTGACCGGCGCCAGCGGCACCAGGTCGGGGCCCTCCGAGGCGCGACGAAACAGCTCGCCCTCGCGATGCGCGACGAGCACGGCGCGGTGACCCCGCGCCCGGAGGCCGAGAACGGTTAAGAGGACTTGTTGCTGTCCCCCGCGCCACGTGCGCGCGGTGTCGATGTGGAGGGCGAACACAGCTCCCAGAGTTTCGCAAACTTCAGCCCGACATAGCGGGCATTCATCGCCGAGACAATCAGCCCGGGTACTCCATCACGGAATCCGCCCCGCAGCACGTAATTGCGAAGAAAAGCCGCCGGCGGATGCACCATCAGGTCGAAGAAGCCAGCCCGGCGGCCCTCCTCGAACATCTGTCTGGCCGCGAGCGTCGTGTAGCGGTCCATCGTCTGGAAGTGATGCGCGAGGTCGCGATAGGCGTAGTGCTGCAACTCGCCGCGCAGGTCCTCGACCGGGCCGTCCGCCTTGACCGACTCGTGGACGCGCTTCCCGGCCCACCGGGCGCGCCGCCGATCGTAGAACCGCAGTTGATAGTCGGGATACCAGTCCGTGGAGCGCATCCATCGCCCCAGGTGGAACGTGACGCGCGGCACGCGGTAGCCGGCTGCCTTCGGACCCGACGCCAGCAGGGTCTTGATCTCCGCGGCCAGCTCCGGCGTCACCCGCTCGTCGGCATCGAGCGAAAAGATCCAGTCGTGGCTTGCCTGTTCGGCGGCGAAGTTCTTTTGCGCGATGTAGCCCGGCCAGGGCCGGACGATCACCTTGTCCGTGAAACGGCGCGCAATAGCGACCGTGTCGTCAGTGCTTTGGCTGTCGACGACGATGAGCTCGTCGGCCCAGGAGAGGGACTCGAGCGCGGCCTGGATGTTGGCCGCTTCGTTGAAGGTGATGAGGGTGGCCGTGACCGGCACGGCCACCAGTCTATCGCTATTGGCCGAACAGCGGCACGCGCTGAACGGCGTTGTAGTTCACGACCGACTGCGCGTACTGCACGAGCGCCAGCAGTTCGTTGTTGCGGGCGAGGCTCAAGTCGCGCTGCGCCTGCAGGACGAAGAAGTTCTGCGTCAGGCCGGCCTGGTAGCGCTTTTCCTCCGCTTCCAGACGGCGCTCGGCGAGCGTCCGCGACGAACGGGTCGCCTCGACGCGGCGCGCGTTGGTCTGGACGTTGCGCGCGGCATCGCGCACCTGCGTGGTCACCGCGAGCTCGAGGCTGGCAATCGACCGCTGGGCCTGGGTTTGCGCCAGGCGCGCGCGTGCGAGCTGCGCTTCCTGCGACGAGCCGCCGATCGGGTAGCTCATGTTGACCTGCAGGTTCCAGCCCGGGAAATCACCAGCGAACGCGGTGCCCAGGGTGTTGAAGTAGCTGCGCTCCGTGCTGGTGATGATGTCGCCGACCGGCAGGCCGCCGACCAGCTGGCGCGACACCTGCGAACCGCCGATGGCGCGCGCGTTGTAGTTGAGCGACGCCGTGACGTCGGGCAGCGACTGGTTGCGGAAGTAGCGGATGTTGACGTCGTTGATCTCGATGTTCTTGCGGGCGTTGACCAGGTCGGTGCGCTCGGTCAGCGCGGTCTTGACCGCGCCGTCGACGTCCACGTTCGTCGGCACGAACGTGATGTTGTCGGTCGGCTCGATGCGCGCCGTCCAGAAATCCGCGGACGAGGGGTTGTAGACGAGGGCGCGCAGCGTGTCCTGCGTGCGCTCGATCGCGGCCTCGGCGATGATCACCGCTTCTTCGCGCGTCGCCACTTCGGCTTCAGCCTGCACGATGTCGAGCGGCGCCATGGTGCCGATCTCGACGCGGGCGCGGTTGTCCTTGAGCGACTGCTGCGAAAGCGTCAGCGACTGGCGCTGCACGGCAAGGTTGCCGATGGCGTAGATCAGGTCGTAGTAGGCGTTGCGCACGCTGCGAGTCGTCTGGGTGATCGACTGCGTGAGCTGAACGTCCGAGATTTCCTTGTTCTTCTGGCTCACCAGGAGCTGCTGGCGATTGCCGTCGATCTTGAAGTTGCGCAGCAGCGGCTGCTGATAGGTTGCCGAGACCGTGGTGTTGATCTGCGGATTGAAGCTCTGGAGCAGGTTGGTCGTGGTGCTGCGCGTGTTGTTCCAGCGCACGTCGTAGCTGCCGCCGAACCACTTCATTTGCGACTGCACGCCGACGTTGAAGATCGAGTTGCCGCTGGTGATGCCGGTGGTGCCGGCGCCGCCGCTGTCCAGGAAGCTCGTGGACGGCTGCGTCTGATCCGAGGTGCTCAACTGCGACACGAAGTTCGGCGTGTAGGTCGCCTTGAACTGCCCGATGGTGAGCTCCTGCAGTTCCGGGTTGATGCGTTGGACCTGGAGGTCCAGGTTCTGTTCGAGCGCAGTCGCCACCGCGTCATCAATGCTCATGCGGCGGACGGGACCCTGCTGCGAGGCCGCCGGCATCGCCGGGGTTGTCTGCGCGTGAACAGGGGTCGGCCCAAAAACGGACACTGCGGCAGCCATCAAGCCTGCCTGCACAGCGATTCGGGCACAAAAACGCTTATCAAAACGCATCACGACGGCCACTCCATTCGAGGATTTTCGAGTTTCTTCCGGGAACAGCAAAAGCGGTGCCGCAACAGCGTGGCTTTTCCTCGCTCCGCTCGGACTTGGATGTTCCAGCCCACCATCATAGACGGGCCGGGCCCGTTATGGGTTCGCGCCAGTCGTTTGAAACGACACCGCTCGATCACGCAAAACGGCCGTTGGGCGGCAGGCGAACGCCCTTACCCCTCATATACTTACAAATCGATGACTGAAGCTGAGGTTCTGACCATTTTCCGGCGCTCCGGCGCCTTGCTCGAAGGCCATTTCCGTCTTTCGTCGGGTCTCCACAGCCCCGGCTACCTGCAGTGCGCGCTGGTGCTCCAGCACCCACGCGAGGCCGAAACACTCGGTGCAGCACTGGGCAATCTCGTTCGCTCGCTTGGCGTCCAGACCGTACTCTCTCCTGCGCTTGGCGGCATCGTCATTGGCCAGGAAGTCGGCCGGGCGCTCGGCGTCCGGTCGATCTTCGCTGAACGCCAGGACGGCACGCTGACGCTGCGGCGCGGCTTCACGCTTGAACCGGGCGAGAAGGTTCTTGTCGTCGAAGACGTCGTCACCACCGGCGGCTCCACGCGCGAGACGATGGATGTGGCGCGTGCCGCGGGTGCCGTGGTGGTTGGCGCCTGCGCGATCGTCGATCGCAGCGGCGGCAAGCAGGGACTGGACGTACCGTTCCACGCGCTGCTGCCGATGGACGTCAAAGCCTACAAGGAAGATGAGTGCCCGTTGTGCAAGGACGGCGTGCCTGTGGTGAAACCGGGATCCAGAAATCAGAAATGACGATTGGGCGATTCCTTGATTGAGGATTGTTGGGTGAATGTCGATTTTAAATCGCCGAATCATTGAGGCGATCGACAATCGCCCAATCACCCAACAGTCAAGGACTCAAGGAATCGTCAATCACCCAATTTCGTGATGTCGCGCACGCTCAAGTTCACCATCGCGTACGACGGCACGAAGTTCGCCGGCTGGCAGCGCCAGGTCAACGCACTCGGGATCCAGCAGGTTCTCGAAGACGAGATCGCCGCTATCGTCGGCGTCCACAATCCGCTCAACGCCGCGGGGCGAACGGACGCCGGCGTGCACGCCGCGGCGCAGGTCGCAAGCATCACGCTCGATCACGAGATCTCCTGCGATGACCTGCAGCGCGCGCTCAATGCGCGGCTGCAGCAACGAGACGCTGGCGAGATTCGCATCAGGAAGATCGAGGAGATGCCCGACCGTTGGGACGCGCGCATCTTCTCGAAATCGAAGACCTATCGCTACGCGATCTGGAACGGGCCGGTGCCCAATCCATTCTTTCGCCACGTGGTCTGGCACGTGCCGGTCGCCCTCGACATCGACCGGATGCGGCGCGCCACCGCGGCGCTCGTCGGCGAGCACGACTTCGTCGCGTTCAAGGGACGAGGCACCGACGTGAAGACGACGGTGCGCCGCGTGCTGTCAGCGGAGATCGTCGAGATGAACATCCATACCGATCAGCCGATCGCGCTTTCCCCGCTCGACGATGAGGCGCGGGATCTTGGACGGCTGCTGCGCTTCGAGATCACCGGCACCGGCTTCCTCAAACATATGGTCCGGACGATCGTCGGC
>DATMJU010000051.1:0-3730 GCA_035553795.1 Vicinamibacterales bacterium | reverse complement strand
CTTCGAGGGCGGCGACGTGTGGATCGAGGGCGCCACCGCCGACCCCGAGAACGCCGAAGCGCGCCAGGAGGCGCTGCGCATCGCATGCGCGTGACCGTCCGCCTGTTCGCCCGGCTGCGCGATATTGCCGGTGCCGGCGAGCTGACGCGCGAAGCGCCCGCCGGGGCCGACGTCCGCGCCGTCTGGGCCTCGCTCGTCTCGGAATTTCCGGAGCTTTCGGCCTACGAAAAGTCGATCTCCTGCGCGGTCAACGCCGACTACTCCCGGTTCACGGCCGCCGTCGCGGACGGTGACGAAATCGCCTTCCTGCCGCCGGTCTCGGGCGGGTAGCCCTCCGCACCCGTTGCACGCGCTGCACCCGTTGCACCCGCACGTTACAATGTAGAGATGTTCGACAAGATTGCGTCGACCGAGGCCAAGTACGAAGAGCTGATGGCCTCGCTCGGCACTTCGCAAGTCCAGAGCGACGCCAACGAGTACCGCAAGCAGTCCAAGATGCTCGCTGAGATCGAGCCGCTGGTGCAGAAGTACCGCGAATACAAGGCGGTGAGTGCCGAGATCGCCAGCGCCGAAGAGCTGATCAAGGGCGGCGATCCGGAGATGCGCGACCTCGCGCTCGAAGAACTCAACGACCTCAATGTCCGCAAGGAGCGCATCTCCGACGACCTGAAGATGCTGCTCGTCCCGAAGGATCCCAACGACGAGCGCAACGTCATGCTGGAAATCCGCGCCGGCACGGGTGGCGAGGAGGCGGCGCTGTTTGCGGCCGACCTGTATCGCTGCTACACGCGCTACGCCGAGCGCCAGCGCTGGAAGGTGGAGCTGATGTCGCTCAGCGAGGCCGGCCAGGGCGGCATCAAGGACGTCGTCGTCAGCATCGAAGGCCGCGGCGCCTACAGCAAGCTGAAGTACGAGAGCGGCGTGCATCGCGTGCAGCGCGTGCCGGCCACCGAAGCCAGCGGCCGCATCCATACCTCGGCCGCCACGGTCGCCGTCCTGCCGGAAGCGGACGAGATCGACATCCAGGTCCACGACAAGGACATCCGTATCGACACGTTCTGCTCGAGCGGTCCCGGCGGCCAGAGTGTCAACACGACCTACTCCGCCGTCCGCATCACGCACATCCCGACCGGCATCGTGGTCTCACAGCAGGATGAAAAATCGCAGGTGAAGAACCGCGCGAAGGCGATGAAGGTCCTTCGGTCGCGCCTGTACGAAGCGGAGTTGCAGAAGCAGAACGACGCCATCGCCAAGGAACGCAAGGGCCAGGTCGGCACCGGCGATCGCTCGGAGAAGATCCGCACCTACAACTTCCCCCAGAGCCGCGTCACCGACCACCGCATCAACTTCACCAGCCACCAGCTGCAAAGCGTGCTGGACGGCAACCTCGACGACCTGATCGGGGCGTTGACGACGTATTACACGGCGGAGAAACTGCGCGAAGTCACGGAGACGAAGTGAACCTTCGGCAGAAGATCAACGCGGCCCGGGCTCGGCTGGTATCGTCTGGCATCGAGGATGGCGAAGCCGGCCGCGATGCCAACCTGCTGGCCCGCCACGTGCTCGGATTCGATCGCGCCACGCTGATGACCCGTGAGACCGATGAGGCGACCACCGCGTTCGTCGATCAATACGATCCGCTGATCGAACGCCGCGCCCGTCGAGAGCCGGTCGCCTACATCCGTGGCGAACAGGAATTCTGGAGCCGCGACTTTGCCGTCAACAGAGCGGTGCTGATCCCGCGGCCTGAAACCGAGCTCATCATCGAAGAGTTGCTGGCGTGCCTGCCCCCGGAACTGCCCGCCCGGCCGACGAAGGTCGCCGACATCGGCACGGGCAGCGGATGCCTGGCGATTACGGCGGCGGCGGAATTGCCGTTGCTGCACGTCACCGCCACCGACATCTCGAGCGCGGCGCTCGACGTGGCGCGCGCCAATGCCGAGCGGCATGGCGTCAGCGATCGCGTGACGTTCGCTGAATGCGCCTACCTGAACCGCTCGTCGGGTTCGTTCGATTTCATCATGTCGAACCCACCGTACGTGACGGAGGCTGAATACGAGAACCTGGCGCCGGAGGTGCGTGAGTACGAGCCGCGCACGGCGCTGACGGCGGGGGAAGACGGCCTGCGCGACATCAGGCAAGTGGTCGACATCGCGTCTACCCAGCTGGTGCCTGGCGGCACCGCCTTCATTGAGATCGGCCACCAACACGCGGATGCCGTGGCTGAACTGGTTGGCCAGTTCCCGTCGCTCCACCTCAAGCGCATCAGCACGGACCTGCAGAGGATTCCGCGCGTGGCGATCATCGAACGTAAGATCACCGAATCATGAGTTGCCTGTTCTGCAAGATCGTCTCGGGAGAGATTCCCGCCGCCAAGGTCTACGAAGACGACCGGCTGATCGCCTTCAACGACATCAATCCGCAAGCGCCGATGCACGTGCTGGTCGTGCCGAAGCAACACGTCGCGACGCTCAACGATCTGTCGCCTGCCGAGGATGGATTGGTCGGTGCGATGGTGAGGACCGCGGCGGCGATTGCCAAAGAACGCGGCTTCGATGGACCGGGATTCAGGACCGTGTTCAACTGCAACGCCCAGGCCGGGCAGACGGTGTTTCACATCCACCTGCACGTGCTTGGTGGCCGTGCCCTCGCCTGGCCTCCCGGCTAATCCTTCGCCAGCAGGTAACGTCCGAAGCCCGCGTCGCGCTGCAGCACGAAGTCCACGGCGCGATACCCCTTCGCCAGGTATTCCTGGAACATCTGGCGCACGTCCATGCGCCACGCCAGCGCGCGATCCGGCGCCTGCTGCTGCATCTGCGTGAACCCGGTCGGGATCTCGATCCACACGCGGCGCTCCGACCGCGTCAGATCAATCGCCGTCGTCTTGCGCCACTCCCCTTCCATCGTCGTCGCGTTGACGACAGGCGCATCGCTTACTTCCTGCGCGCGGGCCCTGATCGCGCCGGCGCTTTCCAAACGCCGCGCGACGTGCGGTGAGGCGATGTTCCAGCTGAGCACGATGCGATCGGTCGGCGTGCCGCGATGCAACGCGCTGGTGGACTCGCCGTAGAAGTTGATGGCGTATTCGCTGACGACGCCCCCGAGTTTGGCGAAGTTGAAGTGCGCGTTCATCGCTTGCATCGGGTCGAACGTCCACTCGATCAGGTCGTAGCCCTGCGCCAGCGCACGCTCGCGCTGCGCCAGTTTCAGCCGATACCCAAGGCCGCCGCGATACTCGGGGAGAACACCGGCCATGTGCGACCACATTATCGGCTTGCCCTCCTTGCGGCCGACCACCGCGTACGCGAAACCGACCATCTTCGGTGAGTCGGCCGTCGGGTCGAAGGCCCCGACGAGGACCGCGCCGCGATGCACGGTGAAGATGAACACCGGAATACCGACCATGTCGGACGCGTCGGTGTAACCCCAGATTTCCTTTTCGAGTTCGACCACCTGCCGGAATTCGTCGATGGTCGTGAGGTCGCGGATCAGAATGTCTGCCATTGGTCGATGTGCGATGCCAGTTCGGTCAGCGTGGTGATGACGGGAAGCCCGGGCGGCAGCTGGTACGGCACCTCGCCCGACCGCCGCAACAGGACCGCGCGCCAGCCCGCCTGGAGCGCCCCTTCGATATCGTGCTTGAAGCTATCGCCGACCATCACGGATTCTTCGGCCGTGACCCCCGCCAGTTCGAGCGCGGCGTCGAAGATGCTGCGGTGCGGCTTCATGT
>DATMJU010000050.1:0-2551 GCA_035553795.1 Vicinamibacterales bacterium | reverse complement strand
GTTCGGGGCGAGCACGTCGAGCCACTCGCGCGTGAACGACACCTGTCCCCACGCCGCCTGGCCGAAGTCACCGCGAATCCATCGATCCGCGGCGGTCGTCTTGACCTGGGCCCTCAAGGCGTCGGCGATCTGCTCGAGGGTCGGGTCGAACGGCAGCGACAGTTGCGCGGAGGGCGGCGCGATGGTGATGTGGGTGTGCGCGTCGTTGAATCCGGGCACGACGGTCCGCCCGCCGAGATCGACGCGGCGCGTGTTGTCCCGCGCGAGGGCCGCGATCGTCGCCGTGTCGCCAACCGCGGTGATACGCTCGCCGGAAATCGCGATCGCCTGCGCCCACGGCGCCTGCGCGTTGGCGGTGAAGACCTTGCCGTTGACCAGGATGGTGTCGGGACCGGGAACGCCGGCGCAGGCCGCCATCACCCCGACCAACGCCACCATCAGCGTCTTTGTAACGGGGACTGACATCGCACCGGGTCTTTTTGCTGTCATTCCTGCGTACCTGTGGACGACGTCGCAGGAAATGCTAGTTGCCAGGTATGGAGTACGCACGGATTGCAGCAAAAACGCATGGGTCGGTGTCAGTCCCCGTTACAAACTCAGAATGCGAAGTAAATGAAGTTTAGCGTGGACTGGCTGCGCATCACGAGGATGATCGCGAACAGCACACCGCAGAGCGCCGCCTGCGCGGCGACCCGCTCCCATCGGACCTCACGCTCGGGTGTCTCGATCGCCTCGACCAGGTCGGGACCTCGGAGCTCTGCCCACAGATCGTGAATCCACAGCGGCAACGAATACAGGAACACCAGCAGGAATAGATACAGGCCCGCCGCGCGCTCATCAGGCGAGGATGCCGCCGGCGACAGCCGCAGATCAGCCACCAGTTGCGACAGCTCCGTCTCCCGGAAGATCAGCCAGCCAACGCAGGTCAAGATGAACATGGCGGGGACCTGCAACAGCCGGAGGGTCCTGGGTCTTGGGGCTTGGGTCTTGAGTCCTGGGATCTGGGCAAATGCTCTCGCGACGACGAGGAGCAGGCCGTGGTACGCGCCCCAGAGCACGTAGTTCCAGCTGGCGCCGTGCCAGATGCCCGAGGCCAGGAAGGTGATCATCAGGTTGAACGCCACGCGTCCCGGGCCTCGGCGTGAGCCGCCGAGCGGAATGTAGACGTAGTCGCGGAACCAGGTCGACAGCGAGATGTTCCACCGGCGCCAGAAGTCGGCCGGCCCCGAAGCGAGGTAGGGCCGCTCGAAGTTCTTGATCAAGTCGAAGCCGTACCACTTCGCCACACCGCGCGCGATGTCGGTATAGGCCGAGAAGTCGGCGTAAATCTGGATCGCAAACGCGAACACGCCTGCCCACAGCACATAGAAGTCCGGCTGTTGCAGCGCAAAGACCTTGTTGGCAATCACGCCGACGTTGTCGGCGATGATCAGCTTCTTGAAGAAGCCCCACACGATCAGCACGGAGGCGTCACGGGCGGCCGCGGCGTCGAACCGGCGCGGCTGCTCGATCTGCGGCAGGAGATTGGTGGCGCGCATGATCGGCCCCGCCACCAGGTGCGGGAAGAACGACACGAACGCCGCGACATCGAGGAACCGCGTCCGCGCCGGCGCGTGCCCGCGATACACGTCGATGGTGTAGCTCATCGACTGGAAGGTGTAGAACGAGATGCCGGCCGGCAGCGCCAACCGCAGCATGATCGGTGACATCTGCCACCCGATCGCCGCCGCCGCGGCAGAGACGTTCTCAACGAAGAAGTCAAAGTACTTGTAGACGCCAAGCAATCCCAGGTTCGCCACGATGCTGGCATACAGCCAGGCCTTGCGGCGGGGATCGGAGATCCCGGATCGGGGATCTGGGCGTCGCTCATCGATCTTTCGCGCTGCCCAGTAGTCGACGAACGTCGTCACGAACAGCAGGATCGGCCACCACGGGTGGACCCAGCCGTAGAACACGTAGCTGGCCACAAACAGCAGCACGTTCTGCGCGCGCAGCTGCAGGCGCCAGTAGATCGCCAGCGTGACGACGAAGAAGGCGATGAACGCGAGGCTGTGGAAGATCACTGGAAGAACCGCGCGTGCTTCTCGGCAAACCGCTCGGTGTAGCGGACCTTGCCGGTGGCGTTCAAGTGATCGCCGTCCGCATACATCGACAACGGCGTGTCGGGATCGCCCCAGTCGTCATAGAAATAGACGCCGCGACTCTCGAGATACGCCTCGAGGTCGGCCACGTATCGCTGCAACGCGTCCGATTGCGGCGGCGGGCCCTGCTCCGTCGGCCTTCGCTGCGCGCGAATGAACGCGAGCTTGATGCCGGACTGCTCCGCCAGGCGGAGAATCTCGGGCAGCAGCGAGCGATCGACGTTGGCGGCAAACTCCAGCGCGGCACCGGTGCCCTGCGCGAGATCGGTGGCCGCGAACGGGCGCAGCTGGTCGAGCGCGAACATCTGCGAATTGATGGTGGTCAACAGCTCCGAGGGAGTCTCCGACACCCAGTTCGCGGGTGCGCGGGTCAGCGCCGGCTCCGCCGACAGCCGCGTGCGATCGTATTG
>DATMJU010000049.1:0-7676 GCA_035553795.1 Vicinamibacterales bacterium | reverse complement strand
CCTCGCCGCCGGTGTGTGGGTCGGCTTCGACCAGCCGCAACCGATCATGCGCCGCGGCTTCGCGAGCGTGGTCGCGGTGCCGGCCTGGGCCGGTTTCATGAAGGCCGCGACATCGGGCAGCAAGCCGTCCTGGATCGAGCGTCCGGCCGGCGTTTCGATGATTCGCCGCTGCCGCGCGACCGGTGGCGCCGCCAACGAGTACTGCGAGCTCAGCGGGGAAGTGGAGGCCGACTACGTGTCGCTTGGCCGCTCGCCGGAACCCTGCCCCCTGCATAATTCGACGACGATCAGCTCCCCGGCGACCGAGCCGGCCCTGAATTCGATCTCGATGACGATTCGCTCTCCCCAACATTGATATCTGGGCAATTCGCGGATAGGCTTTAGGCCGCTATTCATACTTCCGTCATTCGGAGGCGGCCTTCATGCAGGTGATTCCGGTTCAGGCCGTCCACCGCGGCTTCGGGACGACTTCTCGTCGCGACAAATGGTGGGCGGCACCTCTTGGCGTTTTCCTCGGTCTCCTCACTTTCCTGATTTACGTGCACTGGGCGATGTTCCAGGGGGAGCACTACACCTTTGGGCCGTACCTGTCGCCGTTCTACGCGCCGGAGCTCTGGGGGAGTTCGCCGCACGCGTGGTTCGGTGAGGTGCCGCCGTTCTGGCCGTCATTCATTCCGTTCTCGCCGGCCCTGTTGATCCTGCCGTTCCCCGCGGGGTTCCGCTTTACCTGCTATTACTACCGCGGCGCCTACTACAAGTCGTTCTGGGCCGACCCGATCTCGTGCGCCGTTGGCGAGCCGCGCAAGAGCTACATCGGCGAGAACGCGTTTCCGCTGATCATCCAGAACATCCATCGCTACTTCCTCTACGCCGCACTGGTGTTTATCTTCCTGCTCTCGTACGACGTGTGGCTCGCGATGTGGTGGCCGAGCGCCGCCGATCCCGCCGTCAAGGAGTTCGGCATCGGACTCGGCACGTTGATCATGGCGGCCAACGTCGTGTTGATCGGCGGCTACACGCTGGGTTGCCATTCGCTGCGGCACCTCGTGGGCGGGCGGAAGAATGAGATCTCGAAGTCAGCCGTGAGCGACGCCTGCTACTCGTGCACCAGCAACCTGAACAACAAGCACCAGCTGTTCGCGTGGGCGAGCCTGATCTCCGTGATGCTGACCGACGTCTATATCCGCCTGTGCTCGATGGGCTACCTGTCCGATCCGAGGTTGCTCTAATGGCCTCGCACGCGACGTATTCCTACGACGTCCTGATCATCGGTGCCGGCGGCGCCGGACTGCGCGCGGCAATCGAAGCCGCCAACAGCGGCGTCTCGGTGGGGCTGATCTGCAAGTCCCTCCTCGGCAAGGCGCACACCGTCATGGCTGAAGGCGGCATGGCCGCGGCCATGGCGCACAATGACGATCGCGATAGCTGGAAGGTCCACTTCGCCGACACGATGCGAGGCGGGCAGTACGTCAACAACTGGCGCATGGCGGAAATTCACGCCAAGGAAGCGCCCGATCGCGTACGCGAACTGGAAGCCTGGGGCGCGGTGTTCGATCGCACGCCCGACGGCCGCATCAACCAGCGCAACTTCGGCGGCCACCGCTACCCGCGGCTGGCGCACGTCGGCGATCGCACCGGCCTCGAGTTGATCCGCACGCTGCAGGATCACACCACCTACCTTGGTGTGACCGTGCACATGGAGCACACCGTGATCGAGCTGATCCTCGATGGCGGGCGGGCGGCCGGCGTGCTGGCCTACGATCGCGAGCGCGGCCGCTTCCACGTGTTCTCCGCCAAGGCGGTCGTCCTCGCCACCGGCGGCGTGGGGCGCGCCTACAAGGTCACCAGCAACAGTTGGGAAGGCACGGGCGACGGGCACGCCCTCGCGTATCGCGCCGGCGCCGAGCTGATCGACATGGAGTTCATCCAGTTCCATCCCACCGGGATGGTCTGGCCGCCGAGCGTGAAGGGCATTCTCGTCACCGAGGGTGTGCGTGGTGAAGGCGGCGTGCTGCGCAACAGCGAAGGCCGCCGCTTCATGTTCGACGACATTCCGGACAACTACAAGCCGCAGACCGCGTCGGATCCCGAAGAAGGCTGGCGCTACACGCAGGGCGACAAGAGCGCCCGGCGTCCGCCCGAGCTGTTGACGCGCGACCACGTGGCCCGTTGCATCAACCGCGAGGTGAAAGCCGGCCGCGGTTCACCGCATGGCGGCGTGTTCCTCGACATCGCGTGGATCAAGGAAAAGATCAGCGACGCCGAGGGCCACATCAAGCGCAAGCTCCCGAGCATGTACCACCAGTTCAAGGAGCTCGCCGACCTCGACATCACGAAGACGCCGATGGAAGTGGGGCCGACGACGCACTACATCATGGGCGGCATCCGCGTGAACGCGGACACCCAGGAGTCGACGATTCCGGGATTGTTCGCGGCAGGCGAGTGCGCGACCGGCATCAACGGCGCGAATCGTCTTGGCGGCAACTCGCTGTCGGACCTGATTGTGTTCGGCAAGCGCGCCGGAGAGTACGCGGCGGAGTTCTCGCGCAAGCATGGCGCGACGAAGCTGGACGACGGTGCCGTCGATCGCGCGATGAAGGCGTCCCTGGAGCCGTTCGAGCGCGGCGCGACGGGCGAGAACCCCTACAAAGTGCAGCACGACCTGCAGGACACGATGCAGGCGCTCGTCGGCATCGTCCGCATCGAGAGCGAGATGCAGGAGGCGCTGACCAGGATCGCCGGCTTCAACGAGCGGGCGGCGCGCGTCGGCATCGACGGGCATCGCGAATATAACGCCGGCTGGCACACCTGCATCGATCTGCGGAACCTGCTCGACGTCTCCGAGGCGATCGCGCGTTCGGCCATCGAGCGCAGGGAAAGCCGCGGCGGTCACTTCCGCGAAGATCACCAGGAAAAGAAGGACGAGTTCGCGACCTTCAACTTCGGCACCAGGCGCCAGGCCGATGGCACCATGACGACGTACCGGATTCCGCTGGCGCCGATGCCTCCAGAACTGAAACAGGTCATCGAGGAGCAGAAACAGTGAAGGCGACGTTTCAGATCTGGAGAAGCGAGCCCGGCGGCGCCGGCGCGTTCAAGGACTACACGACCGAGATCTCCGAAGGCATGGTCGTGCTCGATGCGGTCCACAAGATCCAGGCGGAGCAGGCCCCGGACCTGGCCTGCCGTTGGAACTGCAAGGCCGGCAAGTGCGGCTCGTGCTCCGCGGAGATCAACGGCAAGCCGCGGCTGATGTGCATGAGCCGCCTGAACTCGCTCGATCTGAGCGAGCCGGTGACCGTGGAGCCGATGCGGACCTTCCCGATCATCAAGGACCTGGTCACCGACGTCTCGTGGAACTTCCGCGTCAAGAAAGGCCTGAAGAAGTTCAAGCCGCGCCCGGCCGACGCGCCCGACGGCACGTGGCGGATGGCCCAGCGCGACGTCGATCGCGTCCAGGAATTCCGCAAGTGTATCGAGTGCTTCCTGTGCCAGGACGTGTGTCACGTGCTGCGCGATCACGACAAGCACGATGAGTTCATTGGACCGCGCTTCTTTGTCTACTCGGCGCAGCTCGAGATGCACCCGCTCGACACCGACGATCGGCTCGACGACTTGAAGTACAAGAACAACATCGGCTACTGCAACATCACCAAGTGCTGCACCAAGGTGTGCCCTGAGCACATCCACATCACCGACAACGCGATCATCCCGCTCAAGGAACGGGTCGTCGATCGCTTCTACGATCCGGTCACGAGATTGCTCAGGATGGTCACCGGATAGGAACCGGGCGCATTATGTTCGAGCTCAAGCGGCTGTCGTCATCTGCCATTCCGGCCGCGCTCGCGAAAGCTGAGCGCTACCGGCTGCTGAACGAACCTGAACAGGCGCAGAGCATCTGCGAGGACGTGCTCGCGGTCGATCCCGCGAACGTCGACGCCACGCGGATGTTCATCCTCGCGCTGACCGATTCTTTCCCCAACCACGATGGCTACGTGGTGACGCGAGCCCAGGAGCTGGTCGCGCGCCTGCCTTCGGAATACGAGCGTGCCTACTTCGCGGGGCTGGTGGCCGAGCGCCGCGCCCGCGCGCTGCTCGCCAGGAGCGGTCCTGGGCGGGCAAGGCCGGCCGGTGATCTGCTGCGCGAAGCCATGAAGGCCTTCGAGCGCGCCGAGGCGGTCAAGCCGGCGAACAACGATGATGCGTTGCTGCGCTGGAACGCGTGCGTGCGGCTGCTCGAGCGCTCGCCGGAGCTTGCGGTTATTGATGAGGATCGCAACGCGCCGGTGATGCTCGAATAACCCGTAACTGCTGAGAATACAAACAATTACAACCGTTTTTGGGTCGCTATCGTATTCTTTGCCCAACAACGACAGAGGGGAAGCACCGGGTGGGGCGTCGTAAGTGAGCCGCTATGTCCCCACCCGGATTTTTTGTACCCCGGTTCTGATCGTCAGTCGGTCGCTATAATCAGGACAGGAGAACGTATCCATGTTCGATAAGTTGCAGGGTTCGAGCCTCGATCGCCGAAGCTTCCTCCGCGGGTCGGCGATGTTCGCCGCCGCGATTGGTGTCTCGGTGTTGCCGGTGGCCGCACAGCAGCCCGTGCCGAAGCCCGAAGAGAAAGAAAAAGAAGAAGAAGAGAAGAAGAAGGAACCGAAGGATCCGTTTGCGGACCCCGACAAGAAGGACGAGAAGAAGCTCGTCGACGCCGAGGGACGCGAATACCGGGTCTGCCCGCAGTGCGCCTACAACATGTACAAGCAGGGCCGCATGTGGGTGTGTGAAAACTGCGGTTACAGCTACGTCGAATAACTACGTCGCGTAGACCGCCTTTTTCACCAGCAGTAAGAACGCCTCGATCGTCTTGAGAAGATACGCCTCCGGCGTATCTTCTTCCTTGCAGTGCGATAACCCGTTAGACGAATACGCAAACATCATCACCGCAGGCATGTGCGGCACCATCTCCGCCGCGTCGTGCAGCGGGCCTGATGGCAGCCGCGGCGCGTCGCCGGTCGTCTCCCGCACCGCCTCTTCACACAGCGCAATCAACGTCGGATCGAACGGCCGCGGCTCG
The DNA here is from genome assembly GCA_035553795.1 of Vicinamibacterales bacterium. Lineage (GTDB taxonomy): Bacteria > Acidobacteriota > Vicinamibacteria > Vicinamibacterales > UBA2999 > 12-FULL-67-14b. Next base: position 2,599 of record DATMJU010000049.1, on the reverse strand, counting down.
ATCCGCCAGATGGGTTTCCATTCCACGCTGACGTTGTTGGCGGCGGCGATGCTCCACGACGCCGCTCGCGCATCGGCAAGCATCTGCGCCAGCACGTCGGCATGCAGCGCGCGCTGGTCGATCGAGATCTCGCAGGCGCCTGGCACCGCCGTCACGATTCCGGGCTCAACCTTGACGGTGCCCACCGTGCAGACGACGCGTGCGGCTGGCGTGGTGTACTTCTTCGCAATCTCGCGGAACGCCAGCGCGCTTTCGGCAGCGGCGAGGAACGCGTCCTTGCGCATCGGGATGGGCGTCGATCCGGAGTGCGCGGCCTGGCCGGTGAAGCGCAGCAGGTGGCGCTCGACGCCGAACGTGCCAAGCACCACGCCCGTGGGCTTGTCCATCGATTCGAGGACAGGCCCCTGCTCGATGTGCAGCTCGAGATACGCCTTGGCGTTGATCGCCTTCAGGTAGTTCTGGGATTCATGAATCCGCGACAGCTCCACGCCGTTCTCGCGCAGCGCGTCGATCAGCTTCACGCCGGTCTTGTCCACGAGGTGCTCAACTTCATTGATCTTCAGGCTGCCGGCGGACGCGGATGACCCCAGCAGGCTGCGTCCGAATCGCGCGCCTTCTTCGTCAGCCCAGTCCACGACCTTGATCGTGACCGGCGGCGTCGTGTCCTTGAACATGCGCAACGCCTCGAGCCCCACGACCACGCCCAGCGCGCCATCGAGCCATCCGCCGTTCGGCACTGAGTCGAGATGGCTGCCGATGATCACGGTCCTATCGGATGCGCCCTTCAGCGTCGCCCAGCTGTTGCCGGCGGCGTCGATTTCGGGCGTGATGCCAATCTCGGAAAGCTTGCCGTTGAACCACTGGCGCGCCTGCCGCCACACGGGACCCCACGCGAGGCGCTGTGCGCCGTCGGCGGTCGACGTGAGCCTGGCAAGTTCGCGGAGGTTTTCGACAACGTTCTGAGCGGCCATGCGCGCAGTATATTGCGTCCACCGATTACACCGATGACACAGATACGATGAGCCGCGGCGCCGGGCCTTGCCCGGCGCTGGGCAATCAGCGCGAACCGCCAATTCGGAAGAGCAGCCGTTTCGTTCAGTGCTCTTTCGAATTGGCGGTTCGCGCTCATTGCCAGGCCCGGAGGGCCTGCCGCGGCTCACAGGCCTCGCGCATCTGCGAAATCTGATCACATAAAAGGGCTGCCGCTCAGCGTGAGTGGATAATGCGTTTGTCCAAAGCACACGCTCCCGGCCACGAGAGGAGGCAGCCCTTGGAGCAGCAGTATATCGGGATCGATTTACACAAGGCGTCGTTCCACGCCTGCGCCGTGCGCGGCGACGGGTCGCGGATATGGGAAGCGGTGTTTCCGCGGACGCGTGACGGTGTCACGGCATTTGCGGCGCGCGACATCGCGGGCGCCGCGTTGGCCGTGGAGGCCACCGGCCCGACGTGGCCGTTCGTGGATGCGATGTCGGCGTATGGCGTACGCGTGTGTGTCGTGGATGCGCGTAAGACGAAGCTAAAGGCCGGCTTTGCGGCGAAGACCGACCGGCTCGATGCGCGGCGATTAGCCGACGCGTTGCGGCGCGATAGCGTCACGAGCGTGTATATCCCGCCGTCGGCGATCCGCGAGCTGCGGGAATTGAGCCGCGGCCGACAGCAGGTGGTGCGACTGCGGACCAAAGTCGTGCAAGCGATTCGGGCCTTACTGTTGCGGCAGGATGCGCCCGAGCCGCCGGTGCGGACACTGACGAGTCGAGCCGGGCTGGCGTGGCTGCAGACGGTGCACTTGGGCCCGAGCAGTGACGCGTCGTTGCGGCGCCTGGAGCGCGTGTTGCACACGCTGCAGGGCGAAGCGCGCCAGGCCGACGGGCTGGTACGCCAGGCGGCCGCCGATGATCCGATCGTCCGCGCCTTGACGCGGGTGCGCGGGGTCGGACCGATCCTCGGCGTCGCGGTGCGCGCCGAGATCGGCGCGATCGATCGCTTCGCGACGGGGGCCGCGCTGGCGTGCTATGCCGGCATCGTGCCGAACGTGCATGCGAGCGGCTCGACGTATCGCAGCGGAGCGATCACGCGCGCCGGCTCGCCGTGGCTGCGGTGGGCGCTGGTCGAAATCGCGGTGAAGGCCATGCGCCAACCGGATCCGCTCGGGCGGTGGGCCCGTCGCCTCGCTGTGGCGAAAGGCATCAAACGCGCGCGCGTCGCATTGGCGCGCCGGCTCTGCGATCAGATCGTGCGTGAATGGCGACAAGTCGGCTGACAGTCAGTCGCGGGGAGTCCTCGGGATTACACATGAAGCGGCATCGCTTCGCTATCTGAATGAGGCTCCCCGTGATCATCGCAATTGACATTGAAGGTGTCGGATGCGCCTTCGCATAGATGTGTGAGCGACCGTCAATCGGCAGGGTGGCGTGTGCGAGTGGACATGAGCGGTGAACGACGACGAGATTCGCGTGCACGGACCGGACCGGCTTCTGAGCCGGTCCGTGCGCGCTCACTCGACGTGTGCCTTGACGTAGACCGCCCTTTTATAGATGCGTAATCTGTGGATCGATCGCTGTTACTGGCGCTGAGCAGCAAGCCAGTCCGCGAACTC
>DATMJU010000048.1:0-9182 GCA_035553795.1 Vicinamibacterales bacterium | reverse complement strand
GCAAACGTGTTGTCCGCGGCGGCGCGGCCCGCGGGCATCGCGCTGATCAGCACGGCGGGCATCTTCGGATCCGCGGTGAGCCCGTCGATCATCGGCGTGCTGCGCGATCAAACCGGCACCTTCACTTCCGGCCTGTTCTACATTGTTGCGCTACTTGCGGTATCGATCGTCTGTGTCTGGGCAAGCGCGCGCGATCTGCGGCGCTCGTTGCCTGGTCCGGCTGCCTGATCGAGCCATCCGTCCATCCAGCTCGACTGGAATATCGTTCGCAATTCCCGGTGTTTCCGTCTACGGCGAGGTTATTGCAATGACCCGAACGAGATTTGGTGTCATCCGGCAATTCGCCGGATCCCACACCAATGATGAGGGTGTCATGAGCCTGCTTCTGATCCTGTTGATTCTCCTGTTAGTGTTCGGCGGTGGTGGCTTCTATGCGGGTGGCCCGCGCGTCGGCATCTCACTGGGCGGATTGATCCTGGTGATTATCATCGTGATGGCGTTGACCGGACGGCTCTGACGCGCTGGTTTCGCACTTGGCACGCGGCTGCAAGAGCAGCCGCGGCCCAGCTCATGCGTAGAGAATCTCTCGCCGTCGGATAATCGGCCTACGCCCTATGCCGACCGAGCCGAACTCAACATCAATCGAAAGCATTCTCGAGGCGCTGCGCGCCAGCGAGGCGCGCTACCGCGCGCTGGTGACCGCGAGTTCCGACGTCGTGTTCCAGATGAATGGCGACTGGTCGGTGATGCAGCCGCTTGATGGCCGCGGCCTGGTCGCCAGCAACAGCACTCCGATCGTCGGCTGGATGGAAAAGAACCTTCCCCAGTTCGAGCACGCGCGCGTGCGCGCGGCGATCGCGGAGGCGATCTCGAACCGGCAGACGTTCGAGCTCGAGCACCAGGTGTTCCGCGCCGACGGCACGCTCGGGTGGACCCACTCGCGGGCGGTGCCGATTCTCGATGACTCCGGGAACATCGTGGAGTGGTTCGGCACGGCAAGCGACGTGACCCGGAGAAAGCAGGCCGAGGCGGATCTGGACGACATACGCTCTCGCATGGAGTCGGCACTCCAGGCGGGGGCCATTGGCACCTGGGCGTGGGACGTGCAGGGCGACCATTTCTACGGTGACGCCAGCCTTGCCAGCATCTTCGGCGTCTCGAGGGACACTGTCAGCGGCGGACCGCTCGCGGCGGTGGTCGACGCGATTCATCCGGACGACCAGGCCCGCGTCAGGAGCCTCGTGCAGCAGGCGCTCGATTCAGGAACGCACTACGAGGCCGATTACCGGCTCGCGCGGCCTGACGGATCGATCCGGTGGGTCACGGCGCGCGGCCAGGTGGAGCGCAATCAAGACGGCGTGGCGGTACGCTTCCCCGGCGTCATCATGGACGTCACCGAACGCAAGCTGGCCGAGTCTGAGCTGCAACGCGTCACCGCGGAGTCCGAGCGGATGCGGCGCCTCTACGAGACGGTGCTTTCGGCCACGCCCGATTTCATCTACGTGTTCAGCCTCGATCATCGCGTGCTGTACGCCAACGAGTCACTGATCAGGATGTGGGGCAAGGGCCGCGAGGGCGCTCTTGGAAAGACCTTCCTGGAGATCGGCTACGAACCCTGGCACGCCGAGATGCACGACCGCGAGATCGACCAGGTCCGCGCCACGAAGGAGCCGATTCGCGGCGAGGTGCCGTTCACCGGCACGAATGGCCGCCGCATCTACGACTACATCTTCGTGCCGGTGATCGGCGCTGACGGTGAAGTCGAGGCGGTCGCCGGCACGACGCGCGACGTCACCGATCGCAAGGAGTCCGAGCTCGCGCTGGCGGAGTCGGATCGCAAGAAGGACGAGTTCATCGCGCTGCTCGCCCACGAGCTGAGGAATCCGCTCGCGCCGATTCGCAACGGCCTCCAGATCGTCCAGCAGGCGCAGGATCCCGCGGTCCGCGAACGCGCCCAGCAGATGATGGACCGTCAGCTCGCGCACATGGTGCGCCTCATCGACGACCTGCTCGACATATCCCGCATCAGCCGCAACAAGCTGGAGCTGCGCACGGCGCCGGTGACGATCGCCGAGGTCGTGGAAAGCGCGGTCGAAGCGGCGCAGCCGGCGATCGACGCGGCCGGTCACGAATTGATTGTGACCCTGCCCTCCCGCCCTGTGCATCTCAACGCGGACCTGACGCGTCTGGCCCAGGTACTGTCGAACCTGCTCGCAAACTCGGCAAAGTACACGGAGCGGGGAGGCAAGATCTCGCTGTCTGCCGAGCGGAAGAACGGCATGATCGAGATGGTCGTCAAAGACACCGGCATCGGCATTCCAAGCGATGCGTTGCCGGGAGTCTTCGACATGTTCTCGCAGGTGGACCGCAGCATCGAGCGATCGGCCGGGGGTCTCGGCATCGGCCTGGCGCTGGTGAAGGGCCTCACCGAGATGCACGGCGGCACCGTCGTCGCTCACAGCGATGGCGAGGGGCAGGGCAGCACGTTCATCGTTACGCTGCCGACGCTGGCTGACGAGGCACCGCTCGACCACCCCACGTCGGCGTCTGCCCTGCCAGGCCAACGCGCGCGCCGGGTGCTGATCGTGGACGACAGCCGCGACGGCGCCGAGAGTCTTGGCATGATGCTCGAGATCGCCGGGCACGAAGTGGCGATTGCCTACGACGGCCTGGAGGCGATCGAGAAGGCGGCGCAGTTCCGCCCCGAGGTGATCCTGATGGACGTCGGCATGCCGCGCCTGAACGGCCTGGAGGCGACGCGACGCATTCGGCAGGAGCCGTGGGGCCAGGCGGCGACGATCATCGCGTTGACCGGCTGGGGCCAGGAGTGCGACCGCGAGCAGTCACGCGAGGCGGGGTGTAACGGTCACCTTGTGAAGCCCGTGACGTTCGAAGAACTGCAGAAGATCCTCGCCGCTCCGTAGCGATCAGCCTTCCACCCAGTTTTCGATCGGGATCGAAAGCAGCATATAGCGGCGGCGCAGTTCGACGACGTGATTGGGGAGCTCGTTGATGGGGAACTCACCCGCGCGGCAGCGGTCGCGCAGCGACCGAATCTCGATGCGATAGAGATCGTTGATCTGCTCGCGCAACAGCGACAGCGATGTGTCTGGCCTCGGACGCAAACCATGCCGCGCCAGCTCGTCGAGAATTTCAGCGCGAAACGTCATTCCATTAAAGGCTAATGCAGTTTCTTGCCTTGCCCGAGCATCTGGAGCAACGCCTCCCTGCGCTTGTCGCGCGTCTCAGGTTTCTTCGCGGTTTGCAGGCGCCACGCGATTGCGTAGGTGTTGGCCTTGCTGAGTGTCTTGAAAAATGCGTAGGCGGTCTTGTCCTTCTTGAGCTCACGCAGAAAATCCGCCGGCACTTTCATGTCTTTGGGCGAGTCGTAGGCGCTTTCCCACCTGCCGTCCTGCTTGGCCCGCTCAATCTCTTTGAGCCCCGCCGCGGTCATGCGCTTCTCTTTGATGAGCCGCGCGGTGTGCTCTCGATTGCGCTTTGACCAGATGCTCTTGCTTCTGCGCGGGGTGAATCGCTGCAGCCACGATTCCGAGTCACAGGGTCTTGCCTGCCCGTCGATCCATCCAAAACAGAGCGCCTCGTCCAGCGCCTCCGCATACGTGATGCTTTTGACTCCCGATGCTTTCTTGAAGAACCGAAGCCAGATGCCGTCGGGCGCAGCGTGATGCTTTCTGAGCCAGCTGCGCCACTCCCGCGCGGTTTCGAACGACTGTGTGGAGATCTTGGTGTCGGTCATACGGTAGGCGGATACCGGCGAGATCACCGTGCGGACATTATGCCCTGACCAGCAATTGGTGCGGGGTTGCGCCTGCCGGCCAGCCGGTCGGACGAGGTCCGCCTGAGTGGAGGCGCGTGAAGGTCGACCTGGACGAGAAACGGAAGCGCGCCGATCACGCCAGCTCAATAGCAAATCGGTCGCGGACCGCGGCAAGAGGCACAAAGAACGCCGCGTGCACCGGTGTGGACAAGATCTGTCCCAACCCGATGTGCATCCCCAGTAATTCCAATCCTGCTGGCGTTTGGCGGACGATGGGCATCCCTGAGTCACCCCCCTGCGTCACGGGACTAGGTCGATAGGCGACGAGGTCGGCGAATAGATACGACCTGCCCGCAGCATCAGCCATCAGCGTGGCTACTCGCTCAGCGATGATCTCCCCGCTCACCGCACCGCTGATCGCCCCGATGCCGAGCACCCGCTTGATTCCGGACGGAATGAATTGCCCGCTTCGTAGACTTGAAATCGACGTAAGCGTTCCCACCCCGGCGATGGTGTTCGATAGTGGCGGTGCTCCCGCGATCGGCTCCGCCAGTGCGGCGTCGATCTTGTTGACGATGTTCCCTCCCGGCTGCAGCAGCTGCGCCTCGGTGACCATGGCGACCAGGTTGGTCGCGGACAGCGACGACGGATCTGGCGGGCTTTCAACATGCGCCCCCGCCGCCCCCGGGGGAGCGAACACGTGGCAGCAGCTCAGCAGAGCTCGCCGCTGAGGATCGTGAGGACTGACGACAACCGCCGTTACCGACCCGCTGCGCATCGTGAAATGCGCAGCGTTCGTACCCGGCCGGAGCGCTTGAAAGACTGGAATCGTGCCGACTTCAACGACGTCGGTCAGGACGCGACGATCGACGGACTCTGCGTCGAGGCGCTTCGGGATTCGCTGCTCCCGAGGCAGCCGCGATTCAGCCACCTTCTTCAACACAAACACGACCAGGCTCGGGTGCTTGTAGTCGGGCTTGTCGTTGACGCGTTTCGGTCCGATCCCGAAACCAACAATGTTGCGATCGCGATTCCATCCGCTCGCACGCGCCAGATCGCGCTTCTGTCGGCCGGTGAATCGTGTCGGCACATTCTGGCGCTGGCGCAGGGCGGGCGTCAGCGTGCCGACCATGTCGGCAAGGTGCTGTTGCGAGGTCCTCATTTCTTGGCCTTCAGAAACTCTACGACCTGTCGAACCGGAACGTTGAGGCCGAGCACCCACTCACCCTTGTACTTGCGCCGCTCGGACTCGCCAGCGCTCTGGCCATCGGCGACGGGTGGCTTCTCGACCTGGCTCCATTGGTAGCCGGCATACATCTGGACGCGGTTCAGGCCGATGGCCCCGCCCACCAGCACCTTTTCAAGCGGCTTCTGGGAGAGCGCCAGCCCAACGATCGGATGCGGTGTGTATCTGACCTGCGTCTTCTTGGTGTCGACGGGCCTCGGAAAGAGGTTAAGGATCGCCATCAACTGCGTCTTCTCGACCTCCTTGGCAAACACCTGTCCTCCCGACGCCTCGAAATCAAGTTGCGTCATCGAGCGCACCGGTATGCCGAGGCTGACGTCCCAGTAGTAGAGGCCCTCGTTGTCATAGGTCTGCTTGCCCAGTTCCGTCGTCTTCTCCGCAAGACCCCTCGTCACCAGCTTGCCAGTGACCGTGATGTCCGACGGCACGTGGAGGATATCGAACGCCTCCGCTGCGTAGAGCGCCACGCGCTCTGTAAGTGCGATCCCCTTTGCTGCCGTCGACTGCAGCATGCCAAGAGCGTCTTGAAGGTTCTGGATAGGCGCGGGCAGTTTCTTCACCACGTCGACCTGATAACTCACATTCGCATAGGCGGCCTCGATGTAGTGACTGCCCAGCGACTTCAATGCTGCGGCGCGTTCACTCATGACCGACGGGTCAGGATCTGCACCTTCCGGGATCAGCGCCTCCAGCGTCTTCCCGTACAAAGCCACGTTAGTAGGGTCTGTGATCAGTGGTGACAAGGCCTTTATCGCAGCCGGGCGCGTGGCGGCAGGAACATTGAGATGCACGTACATGACCCCGAGCCGATCTGCGCCATAGATGCGGGTGCCTCGGAAACGTTCCGCAGTCCATCGGCCAGCGTAGCTGCCGACGGAGCCGCGACCGCGGTACAGGTACCAGCGCGACTGCGCGATTGTGCTCGTATCGTCACCCCACACCAGCACGTGAATCACACAGTAGAACCCGGGATCATCAACGTCTTCCTTGAATGCTGTCGCCACCAGCGCTCTTGCGCTGGCAAACTGCAGCACACCGCTGGCGTCCACGTAGTCCGACGCGCCCTCGAGTACCTTCGGGGCCTTCCGAAGATATTCGGTCTGGTCGGCAGCCAGTGCCGGCCGCACCGGTACCATCAGCACGCCACAGATCAGAGCCGCGATCGTCCAGGTCCCCACACGTACGTTGCTCATCGACTCTCCCTTTCTGCAGTCATCGGTTTACGAAAGTAGGCTGCTAACCGCAGCCACAGCTATAGACGGACGGACTTGGAGATTTCTTTTGGAGGACTCTTGCCCATCAAGCGCTGTCACCTTTGGCAGCGACCTGCGGTGTAGACTTGCCGCCATGAGAAGGCTGCTCACCCATACCCTCACGATCGGCACGATGCTTGGCGCCTGGGCGTTTGCCGAGCAAACCACTCCGGAGCAGCGCTCGCGCGCACTCGAAGTCAAGGAGCTGGCCGTGCCGTTCAAGGGCATCACAGCCAATGGGCAGGTCGAGCCGGGTCTGTTCAGCCTCAAGTCCACCGGCGTCTCCACCGAGCCGGTGCGAAAGGCGGCCGAAACCTTCCTGGCCGCGCTCACGCCGGAGCAGCGCAACAAGACGACCTTTGCGCACGATGCCGACGAGTGGCGCAGCTGGGCCAACCAGAGTTCCTATTGGGCGCGCGGCGTCAGTTTCGGGGAGATGAGCGACGCGCAACGACAGGCGGCTTTGGGGATGATGCGAGCCAGCCTCAGTGCCCGCGGTCTTGCGCTGACCGAGAACATCCGGAAGTTGAACCACACCCTCGGTGAATTGCAGAACAATGACTTCACCGCGCACAACGAGGGCCGCTATCACCTGACCGTCATGGGCGCGCCGTCATCGACCGAACCATGGGGCTGGCAGTTCGACGGCCATCACGGCATCGTCAACTACTTCGTGCTGGGCGACCAGGTGGTGATGTCACCGCTGTTTGTCGGCTCCGAGCCGGTGGTGGCGAAGAGCGGGAAGTATGCGGGCACCGAGATTTTGAAAGACGAAGCGCGCAAGGGCCTGGCGCTGGTCAACGCGCTCAGCGAGGCGCAACGCAGCAAGGCGATACTGAACGTCGCGAAGACCGGCAACAACATCCTCACCCAGGCGTGGAGCGACAACGTCGTGCTCGACTATGCCGGCGTGCGGGCGAGCGACTTGAACGGCTCACAGCGGCAAGCGCTGCTCGACCTCATCGAGCAGTACGTGGGTAACATGCGCGAGGGCCATGCGGCGGTGCGCATGGCGGAGGTCAAGGCGCATCTCGATCGCACCTATTTTGCGTGGATCGGCAAGACCGACGCCGATGCTGTCTTCTACTACCGTGTGCACAGCCCCGTGCTGTTGATCGAGTTCGATCACCAGACGCCGGTGGGCCTCCGACACCTGTACCCGCCGGGCGTGCCGTTCAGGGAGCACATTCATGCCGTGATGCGTACGCCGAACGGCAACGACTACGGCAAGGATCTGCTGCGGCAGCACTACCAGCAGCATCCGCACGCCGCGGCGCGGTGACTGCGAATTGTCGAAGGATCTGCGATTGGCGTCAACAATCCGTTCGCAGCGGCTGCGTTCGGCGCCGATAGCCAGGCCAGGCGAAGAGCAATAGAATCTCGACATGGCAATCGACGTCGATCGCGCGGACGCACCTGGCCTGTTGAAGTACCGCTATCACGGCGAGGTGCCGTCTCCGGAAGAACAAGGCGAATTGCGTGAGGCTCTAATTCGAGCTGGCGACCTGAACAGTTCAACGAGAGCGCTGATGGACATTCGGGAACTAGTCGGTGTCCCGAACGAAGCCGAACTGGAACGTACCATTGCGATGGCGAATGAAGCCGGGGGCTGGCCGCTCACTCGCGCGTACCTGGTCCTGCCATGGATGCATCTGCCGTTCATGAGGCTATTGCGTGAACGCGCCCCCAACTCGATCACGCTCGCCGCCTTCCTCGACGAGAGCGACGCGATGCGCTGGCTGCACTCTCGGTGACGAGATCGTTAAGTGTTCTTATGCGGCGGCTCGGTCAACGATAGGGTTGCGGACGCCCGCGCGCGCGGGCCGTGGGTCCGAGATCTCGCAAGATCGTCGGGAAGCCACTGCAGCAGCGAGTCCAACACCGGACACAAAGCCTGGCCCCAATCCGTCAGCGCATACTCAACTCTCGGAGGCACCTCCGGATAGATCACTCGACGGACGAGACCGGCCTTCTCGAGCTGCCGCAACTGTTGCGTGAGCATCTTTTGTGACACGCCAGGAATCGCGCGATCGAGCGCGGAGAAACGGCAGACCTGACTATTGAAGAGGTGAAACAGGATCAATAGCTTCCACCGGCCCTTGATCAGTTGCAGTGCCTGATCCACGGCGTGCGCGGCCGCCTCTGGTGTGGGGAAACGTGCAGCCGACACCGGACGTCTGTGGGCTCTGAGCTCAGTCCTGCGTTGCTGCGCCATGCGAGCAGCGTACGCCAGCAGCGGACGGGCGACAAGACCAATCAGGCTGGTCCTCGCGTCAGCCTCGTGGATCGAAGTCAGGCGCGCCCTCGACACACACCTTCAGGTAAGCGACGCACTTGATAGTGCCTTCTTCACAGAACAAAGGCTCCGGCCTACGCTCTTTCACAAGAGCCACGGGGCACGCTGGCGCGCGGAACGAAACAGCTGCCGCCTCAGTGGAGCGCCACGAATCACGCGAGGAAGGAATCCGTCTATGTCGAGGCCAACGCACGACTCGATCTCCGCTTCACCTATCGCTTCACGCTCGAGAACGACGCCATCAAAGTACTGGAGACCACGGTATGAACATCAAAGCTGACCCGACTGAGTTCGCCGGAAAGCGTGTGCTCGTCAGCGGCGGCAGCAAGGGCCTCGGGCGCGCCACCGTTGACCGCTTCCTGGCCGGCGGCGCCCGGGTGATCACCGCCGCGCGCGGAACTCTCGAGTCCATCGACGGCGTCGAGTTCGTCCAAGCGGATCTGACGACGGCCGATGGCGGGGAGACGCTGGCCAAGGCAGCGCTCGAGCGCATGGGCGGCATCGATATCCTCGCCCACGTCGTCGGCGGTTCCGCCTCGCCGGGCGGCGGCTTTCTCGCGCTAACGGACGATCACTGGCTTGCCGAGCTGAACCTGAACCTTCCAGCCA
>DATMJU010000047.1:0-10030 GCA_035553795.1 Vicinamibacterales bacterium | reverse complement strand
GTCTCTCGATGAGCTCTATACCTTCATGACCCGCCGCATCCTCGACTCGGCCATGCAGAACTCGACCGCGCCGCTCGACGAAGTGCAGCGCATCGTCGAAACGCTTCGCGACGGCTGGCAGCAGATCGCAGTGCAGCCGCCACCCGCGGCGGTCACGGGCGCACGCCGATGAGCAAGCAAGAACTGCTCGACGCCATCGAGCAGTACCGCGCGGGCCTCGAAACCGGCCTCGCGTTGTTGCGGCAACTGAGCGAGGTCGCCGCGCGACAGAACGAAGGGAGCGCAAAGCGGGACTTCAACCGCCTTGCGGTCGAGGGTGATGAACGCGAGCGCCTGACGCGAGCGCTCGTCGCGATCGAACCAGGGCTGCGGGCCGTGCGCGAGATCGTGCTGCAGCATCATGAGGAGGCGAAGGCCCTCCCCGACTACGAGCACATCCTCGCGCTCCGCGAGGCCGCCGCGGCTCTCGTCAACGGCATCCTCAAAACGGACGAAGCGTCGATGCGGGCCTTGTCGGACGCCGAACTGGCGCGCCGCGCCGCCGCCACCAGCCTCGAGCAGGGTGAGACCACGCTCGCCGCCTATCGCCGCGTCCTCACACCAGCGGTCGGCAGCGCCTCCCTGCTCGATATCCGCGGCTGATACCAATCCGATCCGACTGCAAACTTCACGGGAGCGGTATACTCGCTGCCCTCCGAAGCCTTTGGCAAAGGAGGGTCGCGCGCTGCGCGCATTCCACTGGAGACTTGCTACATGTGTGATCAGGACCACTACGACGACGACCTCAAGGAATACAAGGATCGCGCGGCGCTCAGCCGCCGCCAGTTCGGCGCGATGTCGCTGGGCGTGGGCGCGGCCTTCCTCCTGCCCCGCTCTGCCGATGCGCAAGCCGTGACGGAAAGGGACGTCGCCATCAAGACGCCTGACGGCACGTGCGATGCCTATTTCGTTCATCCCGCCAAGCCGTCTGCGGCCGTGCTGATCTGGCCGGACATCCTCGGCCTGCGCCCGGCGTTCAAGCAGATGGGCAAACGGCTCGCTGAGTCCGGTTACACGGTACTGGTCGTGAATCCGTTCTACCGGATGAAGCCAGCGCCTGTCGTGCCCGACGGCTCGAAGTTCTCAGACCCCGAGACACGCAAGGTCCTGATGGGATTCGCCGGCTCGATCGGCGGCCCGGATGCCGCCACCAAACAGGCCTCCGACGCGAGGGCGTTCATCTCATGGCTCGATGCGCAGCCACAGGTCGACAAGCGCCGGAAGATCGGCACCACCGGCTACTGCATGGGAGGGCCGATTGTGTTTCGCACCGCGGCAGCCGTCCCGGATCGCGTCGGTGCGGTTGGATCGTTCCATGGCGGAGGGCTGACCACCAAGAATCCCGACAGCCCGCACCTGCTGATCCCGCAGACCAACGCGTCGTACCTCATCGCCATCGCGGACAACGACGACAAGCGCGAGCCCGAGTCGAAGAACATTCTCAGGCAGGCGTTCGACGCGGCGAAGAAGAACGCCGAGATCGAGGTCTACCCGGCCGCCCACGGCTGGTGCCCGCCGGACGCCGAGGTCTACGACGAAAAGCAGGCCGAGAAGGCCTGGTCCCGGATGATGGAGATGTTCAAGAAGTCGCTCGCCTAGCGGCGGGCGAACGTGAATCGCGCGACGTCGGTGAAACCGAATCGCCGATACAGACCAAGAGCGGCCGTGTTCGATGAGGCTACCGTCAGCGTCATCCGCGCACGGCCGTTCTGCCGTGCGCGCGCGCATGCAGCGGCCAGCATGTCGAAGCCGAGGCCCGTGCGCTTCGCGCCGGGATTCACGGCGAGCTGGCACAGGTGCGCGGTGTCCTTCGAGATCGCGCTGACAATCGCCACGGCGTCGAGCACCCCGCCGCTGCCGCGAACGACGCTGGCTCTCAGATCAAACAGCCCGCAGCCATTGCCGTAGGTGAGCTGCGTCACGTACTCAACCCACTCGGGTTCGGTATCGCCGACCGCGAAGGGACGATTCGGCGGCGCCGTCAAGTACGTCCCCTGCAGCAGGCGCGCGACCGCGCGATTGTCCGTGAGCTCGTATGGCACGCACTCGCGGCGTGGCGAGTCCATCGGCGCCGCAAGGTCGCGAGACATGTACGCGTACGGTTCGACGACGAAGCCGGCGTTCAGCAGTTCCAGGTGAAGATCCGGCGCGTCGAAAAAGCCGAAGACAATCATCGACCTGGCCGATTGCGCCTCGTCGGATTTGAGGATGGCGTCGAGCAGGCCGCGTGTCACATCAGCGCGCGATGCGGACAGGTGGCCAATCAGCAGCGAATGCCGGTGGGTGAGGTAATACGACCAGCCGGCAATGTCATCGCCCTCAAGCGCGACGAGCCCGGGCAGGTCGCCCGCCACGCGCGCCCGTTCCACGTCGTCCAGCGTCTGCGAATAGTCCCAGTGGAGCTGACTCGCCCACCGATCGCGCTCCTGGCCGATGGCGGGCGCCAGCCGCGCCGCAGCGATGTCTCGCCATGAGGCGATGTTCATTTCGTCGTGGTCAGGCGCGACCGCAGCCGCTTCGCAAGTTCCGCCGCGTCATCAGGCATGGCGGCCGCGGAGCGGTTGGCCGCTTTCACCTGCTCATAGATCTCCTGGCGATGCACCGCGACGTCCTTCGGCGCGGTGATGCCGAGGCGGACGCCGTCCTTGCCCACGCGGAGCACGCGGATCTCTATCCCATCACCGATTACGATGGCTTCGTCGGACTTGCGGGAGATGACCAGCATCGGCGTCAGTCCAGGGGAAGCGGGTGGTTGGTCGAGTACGTCGAGTCGCTGGGAATCACCTGGATGCCCCGCATAGTACGCGCATTGATGGTGACCGGCGCGCGAAGATTCACGGTGGCCTGCTCGCTGTCGACGCACACAAACGCCAGCCACAGCAGGGCATCCCCGTCGGACGCCTCGAGCCGCGCGCGATCGCCGTCACCAAGCGATGCCGCGTAATCCGGAACGATCTGCCGGGGATCCAGTGCGAGGAACGATGGACGGGGTTCGTCCAGGCTCTGCAGGCAGGTAAACGGCTGCAACGTTTCAGAGGTCACGACGATGAAGCGGCGGCACTGCTCGAATCCGGGCAGTCCGTCAGGCATCGTCACAATCGGGCCAGTAGTCGTCATCTCAGGTAATCCAGCAGGGACACGCGCGAGGCGGAACCGACCGCCTGCAGCGCCGCTTCGAACGCCGTCTGCGCTTCAGACATCTCGGTAATGGCCTGCGCGAGGTTGACGTCTTCGCTCTTCGAGACGCGGCGCAGGCTGGCGATTCGCAGGTCGCTGACGCGCGCTTGCTCGTCGTCGACGCTCTTCTGATCGGCGCCGACCAGGCTGTGGGCGCGGATCGTGCGCTGGAAGGCGCGGTCGATCGCGTCCATGCCGGCGCCCATGCCGGCATCGTCGCCGGACTGAACCGCGGCAATCAGCGCGTCGAACTCGGTGAACAGGTCGCTGGCATCGGCGCCCTTGGCAATCGACTCCCCATCGAGGCCAATCGTGACCGAGCGGCCGTCGGACACCTCGACCGACACGGTCGTCTGATCGCCCTGGTAGGTCCACGCGCCCGCGACCATGGCGTAAGCAGGGGTCTGCGATTCGGCGCCGCTGAACAGCGCCGTGCCCTGGAACATCGTGTTGAGGTCGGCGACCAGCGCGTCGCGGAGGCCGGTCAGGGTCGAAGCAATCGCGACGCGAGTGTTCTGGGTGACCGCGGAACCGCGGGCACCCGAAGCCGCGACGCCGGCAGCCGTGAGCTTGTCCACCATCGCGCCGAGCGTGGTGTCAATGGCGGCCAGCCGGGCGGCGGCGGAATCGCCGGTGCGCGTGTAGGAGTCGAGCGCGGCGATCTCCGTGCGGCCTTCGATCACCTTGCGCATCGCGATCGGATCGTCGCTCGGCGCGTGAATACGCTTGCCGGTCTCGACCTGCTCCTGCGCGCGCGCAAAACGCTCGCTGGCGTCGTTGACCGCCGCCACGCCGTCATGAACGGTCCGAAATGTGACCCGCACGATTAACCTCCCACCAGGCGCAGCAGCGTGGCTAACACCTGGTCCACCGTTGAGAAATACCGGGCGTTGGCTTCGTAGGCGCGCTGGAAGCGCAGCATCGACGAGGCTTCTTCATCGAGCGACACGCCTGAGACCTGGTCGAGCAGACGCGCGACCTGGTCCACCACTTCCTGCCTGCCCTTTTGCTGCGACGTCGCGGTCTGCGCGTCCGAGCCGACGCGATACACCAGCTGCGACCAGCTTTCGGCGAAGGACGCCGTGCCGCCGACCACGCGTGCGTCGCGGAGCGCGGCGATCGCCTTGGCGGTCTGGTTGTCGCCCGGGGCGCCGGTGAGCGACGCCGCGATCAACTGCGGATCCGCCGACACCGCGGCATCGAGTTCGATCGCCGCGGCTGCGCCGGCCGGCCCGCCGATCGGCGCGAAGAAGTTGTTGCCGGTGCCCCCGAGAAGATCAGTGCCCGCCTGGTGGGCCGTGTTCACCTGCTGCGCAACGGAAAAGGCGATGGCATCGAGCCGGGCCTGGTACCCGGGCACCATCACATCGCGCACGCTGAGCAAGCCTGACAGCTGACCGTTGTTGAACTCCCCGGTGACGTCGAGGCCGCCAAGCTCGATCGATGCGAATCCGTTCGGCGGCGTGTCCACGGCTTGAAGCGCGTAGGTGTTCGCGCCCATGACAATGGCGCGTCCCTGCCCAAGTGAGACGTCCACGCCACCATCGCTGCGCGCGATCACGGTGATGTCGGCCAGCTTCGCCAACTCGGTCAAGGCGAGCAACTGTTCGTCCTTGAGCGCCTCGGTGCCGCCGCCGTTCGCGGCATTGATGGCGGTGTTCAGCGACGCCACCTGGCTGGCGAGCCGGTTGACGGACTCGACGCCGGCGCGCACGCTCACATCGGTCCCGCGCCTCGCGTCGTCAAGACGGGTGGCAAGGTCGTTGAACGATCGCGTCAGCAGCCGGCCCTGGAGCACGACGCCGTCTCGCGCGACGGTTGAGGCCGGATCCTGGGTCAGCGCGGCGAAGGAATCGAAGAATGCCGACAGTTGCGCGTCGAGGGAGGCGCCCGCTTCTCCGAGCGACGCCTCGACCACGGTGAGCGAATCGGCGATGGCGCCTTCGCGCGCGGCGGAGGGCATCTCCTGTCGCACGCGCGCCTCGAGCAGGCGATCGCGTTGGGCGCGAATGCCGACGACGTCAACGCCGGCAGGACGCCCCTCCGCCAGCTGGATGTTGCGGCGCACGTAGCCGTCGGTATTGAGATTGGCGATGTTCTCGCCGGTCACGGCGAGCCCGGCGCGCTGGGCGTCCATCGCGCGCGCCGCCATCGAGAGGCTGGTAAGCAGGCCTGACATCAGATTCGGGTGTTGAAATCGAGGCCGCGCAGCGGCGCCGACGAAGCGGTGCCGGTGCGGCCGTAACTTTCGGAGCGGCCCTGCGCCGTCAACGTGACGCGCGCGGCGTCGCGGGCGGCGGAGCCAAGCACGAGGCAGCGCTTCAGCGCCGCCCGGGCACGAATGACTTCGGCCGCCAGCGCGTGCCGTTCGGCGCGATCCACGTTGCGGATGCTGCCCACTTCGGCCAGCGCCTGGGCGAGCGCCGCTTCGGCGGCCGTCAACTGTGCCACGTCCGGCTGCGCAAGCGCAGCGGCAATGGCATCAAGCGATGCGCGAAGGTGAAGAATCGCGTCGATGACGCGTGAGTGGCGCATCGGCGTCCTGCTAGTCCTTCGTGATCGCGCGATCGATCAGCGCGTCAGCGAGCTTGAGCGGATCGTTGCCCAGCGTGCCGTCGGCAATCATCGCCTTGGCGCGCTCCACCTTGTCCTGGCGAACTTCCGGCGCCTTGGCCGCCGCGCTCACCGCCGACGTCGCGAACTGCGCGCCCGACGACAGCTTCACCGTATCGCCGCCGACCTGCTCCGGCCCCTTCGCGCCATCCTTCTTGGCGGCCGCATCCGCAGCCGCAGACTTGGCGTTTTCAATCCGATCGAAGTTGGCGCGGTTATTGTCGATTCTCATGTTGTCTCTCTCCGGTGTCCGCTCTTGTTTCCTGCCTGTTAGCCGTTCTGCCCTTTCAATCGACAATCGACGCAAATCCTTTAACGGGTGGCTGACACGTCAGTGACGGCAACCGGGACAAAGCCGATAACCCGTTCAGGATCAATAGGTTGACCGTCCTTCCTTACCTCAAAATGCAGGTGGGGACCGGTCGTGCGGCCGCTGTTGCCGGACCGTGCAATGGCGCTGCCGGCTTCAATCGACATCCCCTGTCGAACATCCGTCGACGACAGATGCGCATAGCGGGTCTCCAGTCCATCGCCGTGGTCCACCTTCACGACCAGCCCATACCCTGGCTGCTCACCGGCAAACGTCACCACGCCGGCGGCCGCGGCACGCACCTCTTCGCCGTAGGCCAGCTTGATGTCGGTGCCGTTGTGAAACTTGCGATGCCCGTGCAGGGGATCAGCACGCCACCCGAAGCTGGAAGAGATCGCGGGATCGGAGCTCAGGGATCGGGGATCAGCCGAGGGCATCGTCAAGCCATCGATGACCGGCGCGGTCGATTCCACCTGGCCGGCCCCCTTCGGGTCGAGCTTCTGCAGCGACTTCATCAGCGACTCGGCGAGGCCCAGGCCGCCCGAGCGGCTGAGCGCCATCGAGAACTCGGTGTTCACCGTGTCGCCCATGATGTCCGCGCCGAAGCCGCCGCTTTCCTGCTCGGCCGTCATCGAGTCTTTCATCTCGCGCAGCATCTGCGAGATCAGCATCGCCTCGAACTGCTGGGCAAGGATGGCGATCTGCTTACGCTCTTCCGATGACCCCGTTGAACGAGCAGGCTCGGATGAACCCGTTGAACCAACCGACGCGCTGAACTTGTCGATCACAGCAACACCAATTCCGCTCGAAGCGCCCCTGCGGCCTTCAGCGCCTGCATGATCGCGATGATGTCGCGCGGTGACGCACCCAGCGCGTTCAACGCCCGCACCACAGCCTCCAGCGTCGTCCCCTCCTCGAGGGTGACCAGGCGGCGATCGGGCTGTTCCTCGACGTCCACCTGCGTCTGCGGGACGACAGTCGTTTCGCCATTGCGTGAGAACGCGTTGGGTTGCGACACTTCAAGCCTGGTCTCGATCTTCACGGACAGGCTGCCGTGCGCGACCGCGGCAGGTGCCAGCCGGACGTTGCCGCCGACGAC
Source organism: Vicinamibacterales bacterium (assembly GCA_035553795.1). Classification (GTDB taxonomy): domain Bacteria; phylum Acidobacteriota; class Vicinamibacteria; order Vicinamibacterales; family UBA2999; genus 12-FULL-67-14b. The sequence goes on along the minus strand of DATMJU010000047.1, from coordinate 2,792 downwards.
CACCGTGCCCGTGCGTTCGTTGATCACGACGCGCGCCGGCGCATCGGTCTCGACCGGCAGCAACTCGAGCCGCGCCATCAACTCGGCGATCGACGACTTGTATTCCTCGGGCACCGTCACTTCGATGGTGCCCGGATCGAGCACGCGAGCCGAGTCCTTGCCGAGGTCGCCGTTGACGACTTTTGCCAGCCGCGACGCGCTCACGAAGTCCGGTTCGCGCAGCACGATCGACAGCACATCGGTCGCGGCCAGCTTGGCGCCGCTGCCGGCCTGCACCAGCGCACCGCCCGGCACACGGCCGACGGTCAGGTGATTCACCGCCACGGCATTGCCGCCACCGCCGCCGCCAAATCCGCCGATCGACAGCGGGCCCTGGGCGAGCGCGTGGATTTGTCCATTGGGACCGCGCAACGGCGTGGCGAGCAGCGTGCCGCCCTGCAGGCTGCGCGCGTCACCAACGGATGATGCGGTGATATCGAGCCGCGCGCCCGAGCGGGCAAACGTCGGCAGTTCCGCGGTGACGAGCACCGCGGCAATGTTCTCGACCTTCACTTCGCCGGCATTCACCGACAGGCCAAAGCGCTCGAGCATGTTGGCCAGGGTCTGCGTGGAGAAGATCGTCTGGCGGCGATCGCCGGTCTTGTTCAGCCCGACGACAAGCCCGTAGCCAATCAGCGGCACGCTCACCGCGCCCTGCAGGCCGGCCACGTCCTTCAGTCGCGTGGTGGTGTCGGCAGAGAGCGGCGCGGCAACGGCCAGCGCAACGAACACGGCAACGATACGAATCAAGGTCATGGCTCGTCTCAGAAAATCTTGTTGATGATGCGGATCAGCCAGCCTGGCGACATGCTGTCCTTCATCAGGCCCTTGCCGAAGTAGCGAATCCGCAACTGGCCGATCGACGGCGACAGCAGCACGTTGCCGGGGCCGACGTCCTGCGAGCGCGCCGTGCCGGTCAGCACGATGATCTGGCGATCGCCGTTGATGTCCACTTCGCGGATGCCTTCGAGGACCAGGTCGCCATTCGGCAGCACTTCCGCGACGCGCGCGGTGATGATCGCGGACAGCTCACCAGCGCGGCTCGTGCTGCCGCCGCCCTGGTATCCAGTCTCGCTGTCGATGCCGACCAGGTTCTCAGGCCGAATCGAGCTGGGGAGCTTCGATTCGATTCCGAACAGGCCGCCCAGACCCGCCGTCGCGCTGCCCTTCTTCGACAGATCCGATCCTGCCGATCCGCTGGCCGAGATGCTCTCGATGACGCGCACGGTGACGAGATCGTTGACCTGGCGCGCGCGGCGGTCACCCATCAGCCCGTTGACCCATGCATTGGGATCCGCCGGCGTGGCCGACGCCTGCAACCGCGCGGTCTCGAGGTAACGCGCCACGACGGCGTCGTAGTTGTCCGCCTTGATCTTCTTGTCGCTCTCGGCCGCCTTGGGCTTCTGGCCCGACACGATGGCGGATGACAGCGCGATGATGGCCGCGGTGAGGAGAAATGCTCTAGTCATGGATGATCTCAACCAGTCCTTCAGAAACAACGCGCGCCTTAAGGGGACGCTGCGATTGCCGATTAACCACTCGGATGATGGAACCGGCCTCGCCACTCTGTGACGCCGTCACGATCGTGCGGGCCTCGACGCCTCCAAAGCGGACGACGGCCACCACCTCCTGGCCGCCGCGCACCGCCGGCAACGCGGCGATCGCCGGCGCCGTGATGCAGGCGCCGGCCGCGAGCGGGCGCACGGTCCGCGCCTGAGCGGCATCGCGAAGCGTCGGCAGCGGCCGCAGCACCGCGCCTGCAATATCGTGCGAGGCGGGCACGATGTCGCCATCGGCGATCGCCACCCCGCGCTCGAGCGCGCGCGTGGTGTGCGCATGCCCGACGGAGACACGGACCAGCGCCGTCGCCGATCCCGTTCGGGCGCGCATGTCGCTCGATCGCAGGATGAAGCGGATGGCGCGTCCCAGCTTCGAGCCGGGCTCGGGCACGGCCTGCACGGCCGGACCATCGACGTTTGACTCGATCGTCAACGTGTCGATCGAAACGGTGGCGCCCGCGCCCATCCGCGCGCGCACGGCGGCCGTGATCGCTTCGCGCACCCGCATCTCGGGTGTGTCGGCGAGCGGCTCCGCGGCGGCGAGGGTGAGCAGCAGGATCAGCATCAGCGTGCCAGGTTGTTGACCTGCGCCAGCATTTCGTCGGCGGCCTTGATCACCTTCGAGTTGGCTTCGTAGGCGCGCTGGCCGAGGATCATGTTGATCATTTCCTCGACGACGCTGACGTTGGAGTCTTCGAGGAAGCCCTGCTGCAGCGTGCCGCGGCCGTCGGTGCCCGGCGCGCCCACTTGCGGCTCGCCCGAGACAGTGGTCGCGGCGTACATGTTGCCGCCGAGGGGGCGCAAGCCGGCCGGATTCTGGAACGCCGCGAGTTCGAGCGCGCCAAGCTGCTGCGTCGCCGACTGCCCGGCAATGGTCGCCGACACGATGCCGTCCTTCGAGATGGTGATCTGCGTGGTCGCGTTGGGAATGGTGATCGCCGGCTGCAGCAAGTAGCCTTCGGTCGTCACCAGCTGGCCCTGGCCGTTGCGCTGCAACGAGCCGGCGCGCGTGTAACCGACGCTGCCGTCAGGCAGCGACACCTGCAGGAACCCGTCGCCCTGGATCGCGATGTCGAGCGGACCCGACGTCGAGCGGAGGTTGCCCGAGCTGAAGTCGCGCGAGGTGGCGACGGCGCGCGTGCCGAGGCCGGTCTGCAGGCCGGTCGGCGATTCGCCGCCGCCCGGCGTTTCTGA
>DATMJU010000046.1:0-7898 GCA_035553795.1 Vicinamibacterales bacterium | reverse complement strand
ATCCCAACGACCCTGCGACGCGGACGTGCACGCCTCCACCCAATCGCGACTACACGAAGTTCCTGAATGCCGGCGGGCTGAAAGGCGCTCGCATCGGCGTGCCGCGCGCGTTCTACATCGACCGGATGACGCTACCGGGCGAGACCACGCCGCGCGGCGGCATCAACGCCGAACAAGCGAAGGTGATGGCCGATGCGATCGCGGTGTTGAAGCAGCAGGGCGCCATCGTCGTCGATCCCGCCGACATCCCCAGCGTGATCGCCACGGATGCCAACGACAGCTTTCCCTTGTTTGAGTTCTGCTCGGGCGCCGAGCACGCGAAGGGCAAGGACCAGAACTGCTCCATCAACTTCAAGTACGGCATGAAGCGCGACTACAACGCGTGGCTGGCATCGCTCGGACCGTCGGCGCCGGTCAAGACGCTGCGCGAGCACATTGCGTGGAACATCGCCCACGCGAAGGCCGGCGCGATCAAGTACCAGCAGTCGCGCTTCGACATCTCGGACGAGATCGATCTTGTCGCCGACAAGGCACGCCTCGACGCAGACGATGCCAAGGACAAGAGGCTGAGCCGCGATCAAGGCATCGACGGCGTGTTGAAGGCCTACAAGCTGGATGCGTTCATCACGCCCGGTGGATCCGGCGCCCGGATTGCTGCGACCGCGGGGTACCCCATCATTGCCGTGCCGTTCGGCATGGTGGCCAACGCGCCGCAGCAGCCGTTCCCGGCCGGATTCAACGCCAGGCCTGCGCCGTTCGGAGTGGGATTCGTCGGCGCGCAGTGCAGCGAGCCCAGGTTGATCGAGATCGCGTACGCGTTCGAACAGGCGACGAAGAAGCGCGTGCCGCCGGGGATGTTTCCCTAAGGACTAGGCGCTTAAGGGACGGCGGCGCCGGGAGGATCGCTGGCGCCGCGCGCGCGGCCGTGGCGATCGAACGCGACGCGATTCGAGCGTTCGCCGGCGGGCGCTTTCGGGCGTGACGGCATGTCGCTCCAGTCGAAGTCTGGCACCGCGACGCTGCGCTCGTTGAGCAGCGATCCGGCCGGGCGCACGTCACGATTCCCAAGATCCGCAAACGATGGCTCGCGCGTGTTGATCTGGTTGTTCGCGCGCACGTAGGATTCGTTGCAGGTCGGATGGCTGCTCTCGCAGCTTCCGTCACCAAGTCCCAGCGCGTGCTCCGCAGGCCCGTTCCACACGACGTTGCCCGCAATACGCAGATCAGAGTCCCCGCGATTGGAACTCGGCGACCCAGGGCCGCTTGGGTTGGCGTAGTGTCCGGCGACCTGGAAGTGCTGGTATTCGCTGCGCTGCCCCGCGGGGTTGAACACCACGTTGTTCATGATGAACACGTGCTGGTTCGGAATCCGCACGAAGTTGTCGCCGTCATCCACGGCGGTCGTCCCCCACGCACCGGCGGCGATCCGCGATTCGCACGCCGCCCGCTCCGGCGCCACATCCGCAGCATCGCAACTGCGCGCGCCGAACACGACTTCAATCAAGTGGCTGCGTGTGCCCACGCGATAGAGCGTGTTCCAGGCGACCAGCACGTTATAGCCGCCGTTGACGCCAATGCCGGCGCCCTCGGTGTCGTGGACGATGTTGTTGACGATGCGGATCCCGTAGGCCTCGTAGTGCAGCCACGGATCGGACATGAACTGCAGTCCGGTGCCTTGGCCGGCGGTGAATCCGCCCGTTCCGCAATCGTAAAACTCGTTGCCATCGACCAGGATGTTGGCGGAACCGCCCTTGACGTACCCACACCAGTCCTGCGCTCCATGGACGCGGTTGCCGATGATGTGGCCGTCCTGCACGGCGACGAAATCGATCGCGTTGTCGTCCGCGCCGCCGATGTTCGAGTCCTCGATGTAGACGTGTGTTGACTGGTTGATCTTGACGGTCTCGTGCGCCACCGGCGCATCCGACCCTTCCGCCGGCCGGACTCCGCCGTTGAACGTCACGCCCTTGAGCAGGATGTGATCGCACAACTCGCAGTGATAGACATCGGCCGCCGGCGTGGGGACGATGTCGAGATCGATCATGTAGAGATAGGCGACGTTGGCGATGTTGAGCCCGGCGCGCAGGATCGCGGTGCCAGGCCCGTTCGCGGCGCGGAACACGATTGGCGCCGTTGCCGAGCCGTAGCGCAGCTCCATGTAGACGGGAATCGCCGACTCGGGATACTCACCCGGCAGCAGCACGATCTCGTAGCCGCCGGCGACCAGCGCCGAGGCGGCGGTGTTGCGCGGGACTCGGTTCCACGCCTCACGGATCGTGCGCACCGCTTCGCCGCTGTTGCGGCCTGAAGCCCGATCATCACCCCCTGCGGGGTCCACGAAGATCTGTTGAAGGATGGGTGAGCCGACGTTGTAGCGCGGGGTCTGGGCGCCAGCAGGGGTGGCCAGGACAACGAGACACGATACACACAGCAGCGCGCGAACGATAAAACTTGAAACCACGGGAGATCTAATTATCGTCCCGAAGCGTCCGGGCTTTAATCCCCCGCACCGGCTATCGCGAGCAGTTGGTCCACGGCCTCCTGCAGGTCTCGCGTCAGTTGCGAGTGATAGCGGCGAACGAGGGTGTGGGCGACGGTCTCGTAGTACCACAGCGTGCCGTCGCGGCGGCCCTGGAAGCGCTGCCACACCTCTTCACCGTGTTCCCGATAGTCCCGGATGATCGAGCGGACGTTGTGCAGCTTGTCCGCGGCCGAGACCAGGCAGACCGAGGCGCTGGCGTTCTCCAGGTGCGCGAGATAGTTTTCCTTGCGCTCCTGCCACGGCAGCTTGTCTTCCGGGTCCTCGACGAGGCTGTCACTGCATCCGAACACGATGTCTCCCACCGCGTCGCCGTAGGTGGCGCGAATTTCAGCGAGCGTGGCTTCTCCGCCCCCATCCTCGGCTGCGTCATGCAACAGCGCGCCGATCGCCTCGTCTTCGGTGGCGCCGTATTCAATGGCGAGGGAGGCCACGCCGAGAATGTGCGCGATGTACGGAATGCCGGTGCCCTTGCGAAACTGTCCGCGGTGCACCTGGTCGGCGTAGGTCATCGCAGACGCGAACCGTTCGGTCGTCGTCAGGCTCATCCCGCGATGGTAGCGTGAATCGAATCGCGCCTTCATCCGGATCGCCGTAATATCTCCCTCGCATGACTGCAGGCACCAACCGCATCCGCTCCCTCGATGTCGCTCGCGGGCTGATCATGGTGCTGATGGCCATCGATCACGTTCGCGTCTTCGCGGGCGTGCCGGCCGGCGGATCGTCGGCCGCCCTGTTCTTCACACGCTGGGTCACGCACTTCTGCGCACCAGGCTTCGTGTTCTTCGCGGGAAGCTCGGCCTTCCTGCGGCGGCCGTCGCCTGACGTGTCCGGACTCTCCCGCTACCTCGTCACCCGCGGCCTGCTCCTGGTTGCGATCGAGCTCACGGTCATGCGCTTCTTCTGGACGTTCAACTTCGACGTCATCGAGTACAACCTTGCCGGCGTGCTCTGGATGATCGGCTGGAGCATGGTGGCGCTCGCCGGACTGGTCTGGCTGCCGCTCGAAGCGATCGCGGCTATCGGATTGCTGATCGTCTTCGGCCACAACCTCGTCGATCCCAGCGTCCGCGATCTCGGACGGGCCGCCGCGGAAAGCCCGGCACGCTGGCTCTGGCAGTTCCTCTACTTTGGAGGCTCCGTCACGGTAGGCAGTGGCGGTCCGCGCATCGCGATTCTGTATTCACTGCTGCCCTGGATTGGCGTGATGGCGGCTGGCTACGCATTCGGCCGCATCCTGTCGTGGCCAGCCGAGAGGCGCCACCGCGCGTGCGTGACGATCGGAGTGGCCGCGGTCGTCCTGTTCATCGCGCTCCGCACGTTCAACATCTATGGCGATCCGAGACCGTGGACCATTCAGCAACCGCTCTCATATCTGAACGCGACGAAGTATCCGGCGTCGCTGTTGTTCCTGCTGATGACGCTCGGGCCGCTGATTGCGCTGATGCCGCTGTTCGAGCGGCTTGGCGGCGCGATTGGCCGCGCACTCGAGTTGTTCGGGAGGGTGCCGCTGTTCTACTACGTGCTGCACATCCCGCTCATTCACATCGTCGCGATGCTCGTCTCGCTGGTGCGAACCGGAAGCGTCAATCCGTGGCTGTTCGGCAACCACCCGATGGAGCCGCCCGAGCAGCCCGAAGGCTACATGTGGAGCCTGGGCCTGCTGTATGCAGTCACCGCCATCTGCGTGGTGATGTTGTATGTGGCGTGCCGGTGGTGGGCAGATCGCCGATCTACGCGGCCTTCTTCACGCGGCTGACGCGGCGAAGGAGCGCAACAAGCCGCGCCTCGGCGGCTTCGAGGCCTGCAGGAACCTTCGATACGGCGACGGAGCTGAGCGTCGTTCCCTCTCGATAGGAATCAATCACCGCCGGGTGAATATACGATCCTCGGCACACAGCGCGGGTGTTGCCCAGGATGGCGGCCACCTGGTCGATCGCCTGGACGATGGTGCGGTTGACCGCGGTCTTGGACGTCGGCAGTTCCATCGCATCGAGCGCCCGCGCGGCGGCCAGCGTTCCTGCCCACGTGCGGAAATCCTTCGCCGTGAATTCGGCGCCGGTGATCTCGCGAAGGTAGGAGTTGATGTCGGTCGACGACAGGCTGCGCACCTTGCGCTGATCGTCGCGGTATTGAAAGAGCGTCTGGCCCGGAAGATCCTGGCATTCGCGCACGGCTTTCGCGAGGCGCGGCTCTTCGATCTCGATCGACTGGAACACGCCGCTCTTCCCGCGGAAGGCGAAGCGCAGGTGACGGCCCTGCACCTTCACGTGGCGATCCTGCAGCGTCGTCAAGCCATGCGACTTGTGCTTGCGGGCGTACTCCTCGTTGCCGATGCGGATGTAGGTGCGCGCCAGCAGTTCCACGGCCGTTGCCAGCACGCGCGGGCGGCAGCAGGCCGGCCCCATCATGTCGCGGCGAGTGCGGCGCCGAATCGCCGGAAGGACGCCGGCAAACGCCAGCATGCGGTGGTACTTCGTTGAGTCCCGCTCAGTGCGCCAGTTGGCGTGATAGCGGTACTGCTTGCGTCCCGCCGCATCGCGGCCGGTCGCTTGCAGGTGCGCGCGAGGATCGGTTGAGATCCACACGTCCTCCCACGCCGGCGGCAGCACGAGCGCGCGAATGCGGGCGAGGGTCTTCTCGTCGCGGATGACCCGGCCGGTGGGGCCGATGAAGACGAAGCTCTTGCCTCGGCGTTTCCGCGTGATGCCGGCCTTGGAGCAGTCCGCATAACGGAGCCCCGCTGCCCTGGCGCTGGACATGGCAATGGCCACTTTGTCCAGATCGTTGCTCAGGTTGCCGGCTGCTGCTGCCATTGCGCGCAGTAAGTGCAACCGCTCTGCCAGTTCGGTGTCTAATGCTGTCGATGCGCATACGAATCGCGCTACTGCTGTGCCTGAGCATGGCAACCGTCGCTCACGCACAGGCGATTGTGCGCGAGGCCGTGCCGCTACCGGCAATCCCGGCGATCCTCGATCTTTTCAAGCACTACCAGATGGTCGGTCTTGGCGAGGGGCCGCACGGCAACAAGGAAGGCCACCTTTTCCGCCTCGCACTCGTGCGCGATCCGCGGTTTCCCTCCCTCGTCAACGACATCCTCGTCGAGTCTGGCAGCGCCAGATACCAGGCGGAAATGGATCGGTACATCGCCGGCGAAGCGGTGCCCCGACAGCAACTGCGTCGCGCGTGGGAAGACACCACCAATCCCGGGACCAACTGGGACAAGCCGATGTACGAGGAGTTCTTCACGGCGGTGCGCAACGTCAATGCCACGCTCCCGGCTGAACGCAAGCTGCGCGTGCTGCTCGGCGATCCACCAATTGCCTGGGAGTCGATCCGCAGTCGTGCCGACCTCCGGCGATGGAACATGCAGCGGGACGCGCATGCCGGGGCGGTGTTGAGACGCGAATCCTTCGCCAAAGGCCGCAAGGTCCTCGCGATCTATGGTGACGGGCACTTCCAGGGGAGAGGCTTCAAACCCGCCAGCCTGACCAACATCGTCGAGCGCGAAAAAGTGAAGCTGTTCACGATCAGCACGCGCTATGGCGATCTGATCAAGTTGCAGCCGTCGGTTGCGTCGTGGAAGACGCCGGCAACGATGACGCTGATACCGCCGGGGCTGTGTCGGGATGCGGATTACATGAAGATGCGTCTTGCCCGGCTCGCCATCACCAGCGCCAGGACGAACTCGTCCGATCCAGCCGGCTCGTTGCGAAAGCTTTGTGCCGACCTGACAGGGCCGCGGTAAGCATCTTGCAGTGAAGAACCTGGAGGGTGCCATGAAGAATCCATCTCAGCCGGACACGCAGCCAGACGAATACCTGCCCGAGGCCAAGGGCGCGCATAAGGATCGGCGCATGGACGCCGACCGCGAGGGCATCAATCCACGTGACACGTCATCGATGCCTCGTGGTGAAGACGACGAGAAGACGCGGGCCGACAGCCCCGAGTTCCACGATCGCACCGACGTGCCGGATGCCGGCACCGCGACACTGCCACGCGCGCCGCGGTAAGGGTCAGCCTTCGTTCGCGAGCACGAAGAACACAAACGCGATCAGCGCGAGCAGGATCAGGAAGGCGATCTTCCAGGGGCTGTACGGATAGCGTCCAGCGATCCGCCCGGTGTAGCCGTTGACGACCACCTGGTAGGACTTGTTGCGGAACATGTAGACCAGCAGCCAGATCGGCACCAGCAGGTGCTTGAAGGTCCGGCCCGAAAACGTCGGGTGGATCACCAGGTTGCGGTACGTGTCGCCTGGAATCTGCCGCGCGCACAGCTGCTCGAGCGTCTTGCGCATCTGCGCTTCCGAGTCGGTGGCCGCCTCGGTCAACGCAACCTGGTAGTGCTCCACCACGTGGCCTGATAGAAACGCAGTGTCATAGGGGACGATGTCCGCGGTCGGAAACGGCTCGACCTGCTTGAGAAGATCGGTGGCCACCCCCGTCGTACCGGGCACCAGGTCATCGTCGAACGTGTGATCAACGACACCGGATGCGGGCTCCCATCGCACGCGCTGCTCCTGCCTGACGATGCGATTGCCCTTGCTGTCGCGGCCTTCGACGTTGACGTAGTAGTAGTGGCCGGCCTCGGCCTCCCACGGACAATGCGCGCGCGCGTCGAAGGTCCAGTACGGAATGTAGAGGCTCTTGACGGTATCGACGAGCGCCGCCTTGGCCAGGCGCCCGGGCGCGAGCCACTTGCTGCGCCACCAGCGCCGGATGTTGTCGCGCACATGGCTGCGATCGATCTTGAACGGCAGCACGCCTTCGGGCCGGATCGGCGACTTGATCTGGTCATAGGCGACGAGCGCCGGCGAGCCGCAGAACTCGCAGTTCTGGCCCACGCGTGTCGCGTCGTACACCATCACCGCGCGGCAACTCTGGCACTGGACGCTGCGCCGGTGCTGCTGCCATTCCGCTTCCGTGGCCGCGGTGTCACGTAAACCAGAGGAGAGGTCGCGCTCGGCCACCTTCCCGAAGTCACGATCGATGGTGTAGGGAGACTCGGTGCCGCAAAACGGGCAGACGAGCATCTGCTTGGTGGGATTCCACTCCGCCTGGGCGCCGCACGCCGGGCAGGCGTGCTTTTCGAGCGCGGATACGTCGCCGGTCATGCCGAGGGCCGCCCCGCCCGAGGCGGGACAAGGACAATCACTCCGACAGGTAGGCGTTCAAGGCTGCGCGCGTGATGCGCCAGGTGGATCCGATCTTCTTGCCCTTGAGCTCACCCGATTCGAGCACCGCCATCACGTCGGCTTCCGACACGCCGAGCACGCGCGCCGCATCCGCCGGTCCCAGTAACTCCGGCGCCACCGTGGGGGCCGCGGCTCCACCGGCAAAGCCCTGCTGCATCATCTGC
>DATMJU010000045.1:0-2279 GCA_035553795.1 Vicinamibacterales bacterium | reverse complement strand
ACCCGCGCGCGGGGCTCTGCCCCGCGTGTCGACGAGTAAGAGCGCTCGCGATCAAGAGACGCGAGAAAGCCATGCATGTCTCTTGATCGCGTGCGCTCTTACTCGTCGAAGCCGGCCGAGGCCGGCTCGGGTCGCATCAGAAATCGGTGGATCCACATCGGTGGATCAAAGGTAATCGGTGTTTAATCGGTGGATCAAAAGGCAGCCGAAAGGCGGCGAATGCCCTCTTCGAGTTGCTCGTGTGAGCTTCCCGAAAATGCGAGCCGCGCGTACTCGTGGCCCTGGCCGTTGACGAAGAACGCGCTGCCGGGCACGAAGCTCACCTTCTCTTTCAGCGCGCGCTCGAGCAGCTCGCGATCGTCGATGCCGGGCATCTCGATCCACAAGAAGAAGCCGCCGCGTGGCGACGTCCAGCTTACGCGTCCCTTGAGATGCGTCTCGAGGGCGCGCTCCATGACGCTGCGCTTGGCCTGGTAGTGCGCGCGCAGCGCCGGAGCGATGCGGTCGATTACGCCGCCCGCGAGCGCGCCGTGCACGATCCGCTGGTCAAACACGCCGCTCGAGATGTCGGCGGCCTGCTTGCACAGCTCGACCTTCGCGATGATCTCCTTGGGCGCCACCATCCACGCCACGCGCAGGCCCGGCACGAGAATCTTTGAGAAGCTGCCGAGGTAAATCACGCGCCCGCCGGTGTCGTCGGCCTTGATCGGGCGCGTGTCTTCGAAGGTTGTGACGTCCTCGAAGTAGATCGATCCGTACGGATCATCTTCCAGGATCGCCAGGTCGTGACGCGCTGCGGCATCGAGCAGCTCGCGGCGCCGCCTGGCGCTCATCAACATGCCGGCCGGATTCTGGAAGTTCGGCGTCACGTAGATGAACTTCGCCGGCCTGCCCTGCTGTTTCAGCCCGGTCGCGACGCGCTCGAGGTCCGCGATCGCAATGCCTTCCGCATCCTGCGGCACGCCGACGAGCGACGCCTGCAGGTTATGGAATGCGGCAATCGCACCGCTGTAGGTCGGCAGCTCGACGATCACCGTGTCGCCGGGATCGATCAGCACGCGCCCGACCAGGTCGAGGCCCTGTTGCGATCCGCTGGTGATCAACACTTCCTCGAAGTGTGCCGCGATCCCACGGGTCTTGAGCGTGTTGGCGATCAGGCTCTCGATCAGCGGCCGGTATCCGCGCGTTGCGCCGTACTGCAGCGTGTTGCCGTCATGCTTCGCAAGGAGCTGCGCGGTGATCGCTTCGAGATCAGACCAGGGAAAGACCTCGGGCGCCGGGTAGCCGGCCGACAACGAGATCAATCCGGGAATCGAGCCGCTGAGTGCGCCGATGCGCCGGATGGCGGATTCCTGGAAGTGAGCTGCAGCCGTCGAGATTCTCATGCGCGCGTGACCAGGCCACTGGACGGTGTCGGCACCTCGACGCGCGCCGACTGCAGCGCGAAGTGCAGCCGCAGGTAGGTGGCCGCGCCGGTCAGGCCCACGTATTGGAACACCACGCCACGCACCAGCCATGCGAACACCTGCAACGGCAACGCTGCGAGGCCGACAAACGGCACGAACGCGATCAAGCCGAGCGCGGTGGTGGCGAGAATCGATGCGCCGGTAGCCATCAGCATCAGCGCGAGGATGGCACACAGCACAAGGCCGAGTGCTTTCGTCCTGCGCCGCAGCAGCCGCGCGACGTGCGGCATGGCTTCCAGGACGCCGCAGTCCTCCGCCGCCATCACGATCTGCAACAGCAAGTACAGGAAGTTCGTGAGCGTGACCGCGACCAGCACCAGCACCGATGCCAGCGTCAGCACGATCGGCTTGTCGAGCGTCTCGGAGACCGACGGTCCGAACAGGAATGCGAGGTAGGTCCCGCCGATCAGCGCGTACACGAGCGTCAGCAGCATGCCGAGGCGCAGGTAGCGCGAGAACAGTGATTTCACACCGGCACTGAATCGCTCGAGCGTGACCTGGTTGGCCTCGCGCATTGCGGAAAAGCGCAGCGGCGGTACTTCGATGGTCCCGGCGGAGCGGTCGCCGGCGAGCAGCACGGTAATGCAGCCGGCCTTCACGGCGAACATCATGACGGAGCCGCCGACCAGGATGACGCCGAGGGCGGCGATGAACGCGGCCAGCGCGGCCGGTTGCGCCAGTAACACGCCGGCCATGGTGGAGACCGTTTGCGTCAGGTCGTCCAGTCTCAGGAGATCGAACGGATTGCCGCCGACGACGAGCGCCACCAGCATCAGGCCGCCGACAATCGGCACCGCGATCAGCGTCTTGAAC
>DATMJU010000044.1:0-3490 GCA_035553795.1 Vicinamibacterales bacterium | reverse complement strand
ACGCTGCCGTCGTTGACGGCCACCAGCCGGTAATCGATCCCGTCGGCGCGCAACCGCGCGTCGAGCTTCGGGATCAGGTTCGGAAGAGACGACTCTTCGTTGAACGCGGGGAGAACGATCCAGATCATTTCGAGGCGAACTGCTCCTGCCGCCAGCGCACCACGCGCTCGAGCCCGTCGCGCAGCGGCGTGTGCGCGGTGAATCCCAGCAGGCGGGTGGCCAGCTCGGTGCTGCCGATCCGGTTGGTCACGAAGCTCTGCGCCTGCGGCTTGTACTCAATCGACACCGTTGAGCCGGTGATCTCGAGGAGCATGCCGACCAGTTCGTTGATCGAGGTGCCGATGCCCATGCCGATGTTAAAGTTCTCATCGGCGCAGTCGGCCTTCATGCCAAGGATATTGGCTTCGGCGACGTCTTCGACGTAGATGAAGTCATAGACCTGGCTGCCATCGCCGAATACCACCGGGCGCTCGCCCGCGAAGATGCGATCGAGCACCTTCATGATCACCGACACGTACGTGCCGTGATAGTCCATGCGCGGACCGTAGATGTTCATGTAGCGCATGCCGATGTACGGCAGCTTGTGCTGCTCGAAGATCGCGCGCAGCATCTGCTCGTTCGCAATTTTGGTCGCACCGTAGGTGGTGCGGTTGTTGAACGGATGCGCCTCGGTCATCGGCGTGACGACCGCATTGCCGTATACCGACGCAGAGGACGAGTAGACCAGGCGCTTGACCCCGGCCTCGAGGCACGCTTCAACCACGTTCCAGGTGCCGAGCGTGTTGACCTCCCACGCGCTGCGCGGATCACTCACGCACTCACCCAGCCACAACGACGCCAGCAGGAACACACCGTCGACGCCCTTGAGCTCGCGAGCCAGCGCCGCGCGGTCGGTGATCGACGCCTCGACAATCCGCACCTTGGGATGTTTGCTGGCATTGGCCAGGTTGCCCTGCGTACCGCGCACGAAGTTGTCGAACACGATGATTTCGGCGACGTCTTCCCGGCACAGTTGATCGGTGATGTGGGAGCCGACGAGGCCGGCGCCGCCGATCAGCATGATGCGTTTGCCACTCAGGTTCATGAACTCACTCTGCTCCTTCCAGCACTGACACAATCCGCGCCGACGCGCGGCCGTCACCATAAAGCACCGGACGATCCGCTGGCGCGCGCCACTCGGCGACCGCGCGCGCGAGCGCATCACGGCTGGCGCCCACCAGCACATTCCACCCGGCGTCGACCGTCTCCACCCACTCCGTCTCGTCGCGCATGGTCACACAGGGGACGCCGAGCCAATACGCTTCCTTCTGCAGGCCACCCGAATCCGTGAGCACGAGCCGCGCGTTCTGCGTGAGCTGCAGCATGTCGAGATAGCCGACCGGGTCGATCACCCGCACGCGATCGCCGAACGCCAGCTTCGTGTCCGCCAACAACTTGCGCGTGCGAGGATGAATCGGCAGCACGACCGGTTCGGCGAGATGGTTGATGCCGCCGACGATTTCCGCGAGCCGCGCCGGATCGTCGGTATTCTCCGCCCGGTGCACCGTCGCCAGCACGTAAGTTCGTGGCGACACGCCCAGTCGTCTCAGAATCGCCGAGTGCTCGGTCGCCCGGCTGGCGAGCGACGTCAGCGCATCGGCCATCACGTCGCCAACCATGTGCACGCCCCGGGTCACGCCCTCAGCGCGCAGATGCGCGACCGCGGCATCGCTTGGGCAGAACAGCGCGTCGGAGACGTGGTCGGCAACGACACGATTGATTTCTTCCGGCATGCGCCGGTTGAAGCTGCGAAGCCCGGCTTCCACGTGCGCCACCCGAATCTGCAGCTTTGCCGCCGCCAGCGCGCCGGCGAGCGTTGAATTCGTGTCGCCGTATACGATGAGCCAATCGGGCCTGGAGTCGAGCAGCCCCGACTCGATCGCGGTGAGCATCGCTCCCGTTTGCGCCCCGTGGGGTGCGGAGCCAATGCCGAGGTCGATGTCTGCGGCCGGTATGCCGAGCTCGCGGAAGAAGATCGCCGACATGTTGTCGTCGTAGTGCTGGCCCGTGTGTACCAGTGTGTGGTGATGACCGGCGGCGATCAGCGCAGCGGCAACAGGCGCCACCTTCATGAACTGCGGCCGCGCGCCCGCAATCGAGACGATCTTCACTGACGGCTGCCGATCAGGCGGCCCACCTTGCGGCCAAGCGCCCGCAACCGGCCGTCGATGGAACGGGCGTAGCGGTCGCGCTCTTGTTCAAGCAGGCTGTCACGACGGTTGATCTCGTCCTGCATCGAAGCGGTGGTGGTCCGCAGCAGGTCATCGCGTCGATTGATCTCGCGCTGCAACTCCTCGGAGATCGGCTTGTAGTCGACTTCTTCGGCCAGCAGCGCGTTCGCGGTGGTTTCAATCTCGGCGCGTCGCCGATCACGTAACGCCGAGAGCTCCGGTGCAAAGCGTTGCTCCTGTCCCTTGCGGCAGGCGATGACGCGAAGGATCGGCGACGCCAGCGCCACCCGCTCGATCAACGCGGCGCCAGGCCAGAGCGCGCTCAGCAGGTCGGCCGCCGTCTGCGGCAGCGCCTGGCGCGGTGCGTGGTCATCAAGCGTGTCAAACGCACCACGTGATGCGCCGGCAAGGACCGCTAGCAGCTCAAGCGGATTGGCGCTGAACTGACCATCGGCATCGAGCAAGGTGAGTCCAGCTCGATCGAGCAGCCGTCCGATCGATTCTGCGTGAAACATGTTCACGTGTCCGGGCGTGTTGTAGCCGCCGTGGATCCACGGACACGATTCCCTCAGCACACGCGTGGCCAGCGCGTTTAGGTTCGGCACCGTGATGGCCACCAGGCCGTCTTCAGCGAGCAACGGCAGGTATTGTTGGATCGTCGCGAGCGGATTCGTGATGTGCTCGAGTGTCTCCCAAAACGACAGCAGGTGGTACGGCGCACCGGGCACGTCCTGATCCGGGGTGACAACCGGTAGACCCGCGGCGCGCACAAGTGCGAGCGCGGCCACATCCACCTCGACGCCCTGCACGCGGAAGCCGCGTTCGAGGCCGGCGCGCAGCGAGTGGCCAACTCCGCAGCCGGCATCCAGGTAGGCGACCGATTCTCGTTCCACTGGAAGCAATGGCAGCAGATCGTCGAGATAGCCGCCGATGCGCGCCATGTCGGACTCGCGACCACTGTCGGCGTCCCGATAGCCCATCATCTGCTCGGCATGCGCAGCCGCTTCCGGGCTGCGCTCGAACAGGCGATCGAACACGGCCCAATCAACATGCCGCGGCACGAACCAGCACCCGCACACGTCGCACTCGTGGTACGGATGCAGGTCGTAGCTGTCGAACAGCCAGCGCGATTGATCGGCGCCGCAGGCGGGGCATCCGCGTTTCGGCAGTTCGGCCAGTAGCGCCGGCGCGTGGGCACGCCACAGCTGCACGGCCCGGCGCCAATCCCGCTCGCTCATGCTCGAGAACGGCAGCGGCTGGCTGGCCGCGACGAGCGGCGA
>DATMJU010000043.1:0-6188 GCA_035553795.1 Vicinamibacterales bacterium | reverse complement strand
CAGACGCACCGGGTCGCCCAACACCGCAGGCGGAACCGTGGGCGCGACACGGCAGCTGACCCTCAGCCGTTTCTGCTTGGCCCGCAGCAGCATCGGTTTCATCAGGTCCGAGAGCACGTCGGCGACCGAGATCGGCACCGCTTCCAGGCGGAGTTTCCGCGACTCGATCTTGGAGAAGTCGAGTACGTCGTTGAGGAGATCCAGCAGCGAGTTGGCCGAGGCGCGAACGGTCTCGAGGCAGTCTCGCTGCTCGACGCTCAGGTTGCTGCGGAGCGCGACCTCGGTCATGCCGATGATCCCGTTCATCGGCGTGCGAATCTCGTGGCTCATGTTGGCGACAAACTCGCTCTTGGCGCGGTTTGCCTCCATCGCCTTGTCACGGGCCTGCACCAGGTCGGCGTTGACCCCGCGCAGTTCCGCGGTGCGCCGCTCGACGATGCGCTCGAGGTCGTCCTTCATCGACATCAGCTCGACGTCCCGGCGGTGAATTTCCGCGAGCATGTCGTTGAAGCCGCGAATCAACTGGCCGATCTCGCCGCTGTCCTGGCCCTCGACTCGAACGTCGTAGTGGCGCTGCTGGGTGACCGTGCGCATCACCGCGGACAACCGCAACAACGGTGCGGAGATCACCCGCTGCAGCCGTGCGGCCAGGAGCACGGCCAGTGCAAGGGAGGCGAGCAGTACTACGCCGACCACGCCTGTCGAGGCGACCGCCCGTGCGCGAAGCGTCGACAGGTCGGCTTCGATCACCACGATGCCGATCGCGTCGCCGTCGAGCTCCACCGGCTGGGAGACCACCATGTTGGAGCGCCAGAAGCAGCAGGGCGCCGTCGCGGGCCTGGCTTGTTGTGACGCTGGAGGCCGGGCGACAACGCCAGCGGCGTCGCGCGTGTACTTGGCCAGCAACTCGCGATCGCGCGTCCAGATGGCGGCGGACACGATGTCTTCGCGCATCGCCACGGCCTTGAGCGTCTCGCCGGCGGCCACCGCGTCGTCGAACGCCAGCGCGCCCGCGCTATTGGAAGCGACGACTTCCGCCATGATCCGCGTGTCGCGATCAAGCTGGCTGTGGGCGCCCCGCAGATCGACGATGACCAGGATCGTCGTTGCGGCGATCAGCGCCGTCGCCGTGGTCGCCATGCTCAGCGCGGTCAGTTTCTTCGTGAGTGACAGCTGCGGCCAGTTCACGATCCGCCGCAGGAGGCTGCGGCGGTTCATCGCGGCTCCGCCTTGATCAGCCGTGCCAGGCCGAGCATTTTCGAGCTGACGCGAAGGCCGGCGCGATTGAGCGCTTCCGGGTTGATGCCGAAACGCGGCCGGCTGTCTTCGGTGAAAAGGGCGGCCACGCCGCCGGTGCGCGCGAACAGTTCGCCTTCGCCGACGGTGAAGACATGCTGCGACGCTACGGCGTCGAGGGCGTCGCTGGCGCGCGCCGGATCGTCGCCAGACACGAACAGCACGTGGCACGACCGCACGATGCGGAAAGTTTCGATGCGCGCGACCGATACGTCGCGGCCGTTGATGGTGCGATCGCCAATCAGGCTGTCGAGCGAGGCGGCAACGTCCGGGTCACCGAGGACGCACAACGTCAGCGGCCCCTTGACCGCGCCCGCAGGCCACTCGGTGAAGCGCGCAAAGTTCAAAAGGTAAACCGCCTTGATCAGCGCGTTCGACACGGTGCCCTGCACCGGCGGCGACGCCGGCTGGGGGAGACCGGCACACGCGGCCGCAACTGCAAACGCACACAACAAACGCATCCGGGCGGAGTTGAGCAAACGAGGTGCCATCCGAGATCACCTCGCAATGTTTGCGGGAGGCGTGCCTTTCGCGGCCGCATCTCACGTGTGTGTCGAGCAATCGACGGTACGCCGGACGAAGAGGTCGGTATGCCGACAGCCTTGCCCTCAAGTTCAACGCAAGTCATCCGATTTCAGAGCCGATGACCACGGATGGTCCATGGTCTGTACTTGGCCACCAATTTGTAATGGGGGCCTGGTGAGGACGCGGAGATGCTGAAACAGATGATGCGTGTGTGCGTGGGTGTTGTGGTGTCGATGGTGATCTCCGGATCAACAGTTGAAGCACAAACTCAACCCACCGGGTGGCCCGGGCAAGAAGCCGTCGAGGCCAAGCCCGTGAAGGCGCCGGTCGTCTCCAAGCCCGCCGCAGCGGCGGCGCCCGCCAAGCCCGCTGCGTCGCCGAAAAGCGAAGCACCCAAGCCGCCTGCGGCGAAGAGCGTGGCTGCGCCGAAGGTCGTCGAGGTGAAGTTGGCAGACGCCAGAACGAAAGTGGAAACGGCTGCACCAGCCGTGGCGCCGGTCGCGAAGACCGTTGAGCCCGCTCCCGTTGTGGCAGCGCCATCAAGCGACGTCGTGTTGTTGCTGCAGCAGCAGTCGGAGCTGCTGAAGACCCTCGCGGCTGAAATGGAATCACAGCGCGTCGTCATCGAGGATCAACAGGCGAAGATCACTTCTCTCGAGGCCAAGGCCTCCGAGTCGCCGGCTCCGGCCGTCACCGCGCCGGCGCCCCCTCCGCCTCCGCCACCACCGCCTCCCGCGATCACCGTTGAGACCGGCGGCGTCAAGCTGAAGGTCAGCGGACTGTTCCAAGGCTGGTACACCGCGAGCGATGCTGCCGTTGTGGACACCTTTCGCTTGCGGCGCGCCGAGCTGAAGTTCGCGGGTGACATCAGCCCGCGCATCAAGTGGACCGTCATGGTGGATCCCGCCAAGGCCTTGTCGCTCTCGACCACGACCGGTTCGATGGGCGGGCAGACCGTGATCACCGGCACCAGCGTCAGCCAGGGCGGTCGCATCATGCAGGACGCCTTTGTGGCCCTCAACTGGAAGCCGGCGTTCTCGATCGAAGTCGGCCAGCAGAAGGTGCCGCTTGGCATGGAAGGCACCGTCTCATCGGGCAAGCTTGACGTCGTCGAGCGCGCGCTGTTCATGACCGACAAGGCGCGCGGCGCCGGGTACGCGGACCTTCGCGACTTCGGCGTGATGGTCCGTGGCAGGACCGCGGGCGGCCAGCTGGAATATTCCGGCGGCGTGTTCAACGGCCTCGGCGAAGCATTCAACGACGTCGACCGGAACGAGGACAAGACGATGGTCGGCCGCCTGGTCGCAAAGCCGAAGTTCATCAAGGGCTTGCAGTTTGGCGCGTCGATGTCGCGCGACCGTTTCGAGCTGTCGAATGACAGCTCGCGTGAGCGGCAGGGCGTCGAGATGGCGTACGCCCGTGGTGTTTTTGGTATGAAAGCGGAATTCATGGGCGGCCGCGACGCCGCCGTCACCCGCCACGGCGGCTACGCGCAGGTCACCGCGCGCGTGCGCAAGGCGCTGACCGCGGTGGTGCGCTTCGACACGTGGGATCCCGACACGCGTTCTGAAGCCTCCGCTGCCACCGTGACCGAGCGTGCCTGGCTCGGTGGCTTCACCTACGTGCTGCACCCCTCAGGTGTGTGGCTGCAGGGTAACTACATTCGCAAGACCTTCGACGGCCTTATTCCATCGCGCAATGTATTCATGACGAACGTTCAGACCGCTTGGTAACTCAATTCATTCGCTCGTTTCGTAAACCGGACTCATTCAGAGGCAGGAAAAGACATGGCTCGGTTCAATTTGACTTGGCGTATTGCCCTGGCCGCGGGGCTTGCGCTGTTTACTGGAGGCGCGGCCTCCGGGTTTCTCGTCTGGCAATTGTCATCGACGAGCGCGGTGTATGACCGCATGCTCGGCCAGGCCGAGGTGCAGCACCAGGATCGTGCGCGCGTAATGCAGGTGGACTTCAAGAAACAGGTCCAGGAGTGGAAGAACCTGCTGCTGCGCGGAGCCAATTACGCTGACTTCAAGAAGTACGAGGAGAGCTTCAGGAAGGAAGAGCAGGCGGTTCGCAAGGATGCCGAGCAGTTGCTGGCGGACGTCAAGGACGCCGAGGCGAAAAAGCTCCTGCAGGCATTCATTACTGCCCACGAGGAGATGGGCCGCTCGTACGAAAAGGCGATTCGCGCGTTCGAAGCCACGAAGGGCAGCGATCCGAGTGCGGCCGACGCGTTGGTGAAAGGCCAGGACCGCGCGCCGACAGACGGCATCGACACCCTGGTGGCCCGCCTCCAGGCGGTGGTGGCGGAAGCGCGTGCCGCGCAATCGGCCGGCGTCTCCTGGCAGATCACGCAGTCGTTGATCGGTGTCAGCGTGTTGTTCATCGTGATTGCGGCCGGCGTGGTGTGGATCATCCGCCGCACCCGCGCCGAGATGGTCGCCATTACGGCGCAGTTGACGCAGGCCGCTCAGGGCACGGCATCGGCCGCCGGCCAGGTGTCGACCTCGGCGCAGTCGTTGTCGCAAGGCGCGACGCAGCAGGCCGCCTCGCTCGAAGAGACGTCGGCATCAATGGAAGAGATGTCGTCGATGACCCGCCAGAACGCGGAGAACTCGCAATCGGCGGCCTCGCTGATGAACGAGGTGGACGCCAAGGTGCACGGCAGCAACCAGGCGCTCGGCGACATGGTGTCGTCGATGGCCTCGATCCAGGAGTCGAGCCAGCAGGTCGCGAAGATCATCAAGACCATCGATGAGATCGCGTTCCAGACGAACATCCTCGCGCTCAACGCCGCCGTCGAAGCGGCGCGCGCCGGCGAGGCGGGCATGGGCTTCGCGGTGGTGGCGGATGAAGTCCGTAACCTCGCACAGCGTTCGGCGCAGGCGGCGCGCGACACCGCCGCGCTGATTGAAGAGTCGATCGCCAAGGCCGAAAGCGGCAACGCCAAGGTCGAAGTGGTCGCCACCGCGATCGCGGGCATCACCGAGAGCGTCACGAAGGTAAAGGGCCTCGTCGACCAGGTCAGCGCCGCCAGCCGCCAGCAGTCGCAGGGCATCGACCAGGTGTCGCAGGCCATTGCGCAGATGGAGAAGGTGACGCAGACCACGGCGGCAACCGCGGAAGAAAGCGCCGCGGCCAGCGAGGAGCTCACCGCGCAGGCGGAGGGCGCCATGCAGGTGGTGGGCCGCCTCGAGGTGCTGGTCGGTTCGAACGGCACCTCGATTCCTGCGCGGCCGGCCGCGCCTGCCAGGGCTGGCATGGCCAAGGCCGCGGGCCGGGTCCTCCGCATGAGCACCACACCGCCGCCACCGCCGACGGCGGAGGAACAGTTGCCGATGGAAGGCACGGGTACGTTCGGCAAGTTCTAGTCGTCCGCGTGCCCCCTTTCGGACTATGTGAGACGGCGGCCCTGAACGGCCGCCGTCTCCTTTTATGACACTTGCCGGCCGGATCGGGTGGATCGGGCGCAGGGCAGTTGCGTGCCTGCTGATGGCGGGCCTCTGCGCGTGTGCCGAGCCCCCGCGTCCGCCGATGCGCGTCGCGACCGACATCTGGATCGGCAACGAAGCCCTGGCGGTTGCCGAACGCGCCGGCGCCTTCGATCCGGCGGAGATCCGGCGTGTCGAATATTCGAGCAACCAGGAGATCCTGCGCGCGCTGCGCAACGGGCTGATCGAATCGGCGGCACTGTTGCTGGACGAGGCGCTGGTCGCAGCGCACGACGGAACCGATCTGGTGATTCTGGCCGCAGTGGACGCGTCGAAGGGCGGCGATGCCATCATCGGCCAGCCGGCCATGACCTCACTCGCCGATCTCAAGGGCCGCCGCGTTGGCGTGCAACTCAACTCGGGCGGATTGCAGATGCTGTATCGCGGGCTCGCGGAGGCGGGCCTCGTGATCGGGGACGTGACGGTCGTCAACGTGCCTCCGGATCGGCACGTGCGCATGTTTACCACCGGCGAGGTTGATGCGGTGGTCACCTTTGAACCGATGCGCACCATGCTGCTCGATCGCGGCGGCGTTCAGGTGTTCGACTCGTCAGCGTTCTCACAGGACATCGTCAACGTGCTGGTCGCGCGCCGCGACTACCTGGTCGCCAACCCTGAACGCGGTCGCGCGCTTGCCAGCGCGTGGTTTGCGGGGGCAGCGGAGATCGTCGCGTCGGACAGCACGCGGCAGTGGGTGGCCCACCGCCAGGGGCTCACCTCAGATCAGGTCCAGCGGGCGCTGAGCACGGTGGATTTCTATGACGCCGCGCGCAGCCGGGCGCTGGTCTCCGATACCCAGTCGGCTCTGGTGCAGACGGCGCATCGGTTTCACCACTTCATGCGCCAGAACGGCCGCCTGTCACGCGACATCTGGGT
>DATMJU010000042.1:0-2512 GCA_035553795.1 Vicinamibacterales bacterium | reverse complement strand
GATGCCGGCGACGTGCGTGCCGTGGCCGCACTTGTCGATCGGCGTGGTGCCGCCGCTGACGAAGTCGACGTAGGCGCGGATCCGGCTGCGCGGCAGGTCAACGCTCGGCGCAACGCCGGAGTCGATGACCGCGACCGAGAGACCCGATCGAGGACGCAACACCTGGCGGGCGGCTACCGCCCGATCGATGTTCGCGCGCCACGCGGAAGTCGAACGCGCCTGGCTCGAGAGCACATGCACGCCGGCATCCAGCGAGACTTGCGTAGCGTTGGAGAATTCAGTGCTGAGGAGTGCTGCGTTGCCAAGGGCCACGAGCACGGGACCAACTTCGGTCTGCGCCGCGCGGACAGCCGCACCGGCGTCGAGCAATCGGTTGTACGCCGCGTCGCGATCGGCAGTGGTCGCAAACTGCATGATGACGCGCACACTCTGGCCAGCAGCCACCGCGTCACGCACCGCGCTGTCAGTATTGCGGGCAGCAGCGGGGGCAACCGCCATCGCGCTCACGAAGAGCGACGCGACGAACAGGCGCCAGTTGTTACCGATCAGCTTCATTCAATAAATCCAAGGTCGATCGAGTCACACGGCGAGGTGCATCAAGTACTTCAAAGGACTTTCACTTGGTACAAGTTGGGCGTGCATAGCTTACACAAGCCCTGCCTTGAATTCCAGATCACACTTTTGCATGTCCCTGCAGGGGCAGGGCTACGCGGGACCGAGCGGATTATCGGCGGGGATGAGCTAGTGAATCAGGCCTGCTCCACGGGCGGAGCGGGCCCGGCGCCACTCGTCGCCGAGGATGGACCACAGCATTTGGTCCAGAAACTGGCCGTTTTTGAGGAATGAGCGGCGCAGGACGCCTTCCTGGACCGCCCCGAGCTTCCGGAGCGCGCCATTGCCGCGGCCGTTGGCCACCGCCGCGCGGGCCTCGAGACGCTGCACGCCCACCGTTTCAACTGAAAAGTTGACGACCATCTCGGCGCCGTCGATGAACATCCCGGAACCCCAGAATGCGGAGCCCATCGCGAAGCCCCATTCCGCGGTTGCGAACCCGGGCTCGAGCTGGCGCACCTGGAACAGGCCAATCGCCGTCTGCATGCCGTGCGGGACGACCGCGAAACAGGCGTAGCGTCCAGCGGCGCGCTCGGCGATCGCCCAGACGATGAACCGCTCGAAGCCCTCAATCGTGGTCGGTGGCGGCGAGATGAAGCGCGAGACTTCCTCTGGCGTTAGCATCGCGAACAACGAGGGCGCGTCGGAGACTTCGAGTTCCCGCAGCGTGACCGTCGAGCCGACCATCACCGGAAGCGCCTTCGTCCAGTCACTCGCGGTGGCCGCCGCGTTATCGAGACTCGGTTGGTAAGGCATCTTCTCCATTACTTGCCTCCCTTGCCGGCGACGAGAACGTTTCGGGCGGCGTTGCCCCACACGATGTTGTCGTCGTTGTTGCCCCAGACAATGTTGTCGTCGCTGTTTCCCCAGACGATGTTGTCGTCGAGGCTCTCGCCCCACACAATGTTGTCACCCCAGACGATGTTGTCGCCCCACACGATGTTGTCGCCCCAGACAATGTTGTCGCCCCAGACAATGTTGTTGCCCCAAACGATGTTGTCGTCGTCGAAGTTGCCCCAGACGATGTTGGAGTTGTCGCCCCAGACGATGTTGTCGCCCCACACAATGTTGTCGCCCCACACGATGTTGAGGCCGAACACCGGCAGGTTGTAGGCAATCGAATCGCCCCACACGATGTTGTCACCCCACACGATGTTGCCGGCCCACGAGTAGGGCTGGCCGCCGATCGTCGTCGAACGGCTGTCGCTGAGCGTGAGTCGCGGAAGGGTGAGGCTGCTGGTGTGTGTCAGCGAAGTGACCACGTTGATCGCGCCGAGCGCGTTGACCTGGCCGGTGCCCTGGCGCAGCGGGCTGTAAACGCCGTTCTCGTCGCTCATCGGGATCGCCGTGAACTGCAGGACCGCCTTGGCCAGATTCGGTGTGAGCGAGTTGGCGAGATGACGCGGCAGCGTCTGCATCATCTGGCTCTTCAAGACCGCAACGACACCGCTGACCACCGCGGCCGACATGCTGGTGCCCGACAGCTGCATGAACTCCTTGCCGGACTTGCCCTTCTTGCGGAGGGTTGGATAGGACTTGAACAGCGAGCTGTTCGGCGCCGCTTCGGAGGCCAGGAAGTGTCCCGGCGCCACGAAGTCAGGCTTGACGAGGCCGTCGAACCAGGTCGGGCCGTTTGAACTGTAGACCGCGATGCGATCGCCCTCGCGCGTGATCGACGCCTGGTGATCGGCCGCTCCAACCGTCAGCGCCGAGGGCGCGTTGCCCGGCGATGTGATGCCGGCGAAACCAATTTCACCTTGTTCGTTGACGCCATGATTGCCGGCCGACGCGACAACGATGATGCCGGCCTTCGACGCCTTCTCAACCGTCTGCACCAGCGGGTCAGAGGCCGCCGGCTCGAAGATGGGGTGGCCGAGCGAGAGGTTGATCACGCCGATGC
>DATMJU010000041.1:0-4495 GCA_035553795.1 Vicinamibacterales bacterium | reverse complement strand
GGAAGGGGACTGCTGATCTTTTCCGGGCCCTTCCGCATGGCCTTGGGCGGCGGTGTCTTGAACTTCAATCCGCCACCACCGCCACCGCCACCAGGGCCGGCAGCGACAAGGAACACCATGCGAACCGGCTCCGGTTCTTTGAGCGCCTCGGTGCGTTCGTCCGCGACGGCGAAGCCGAGACTGGCGACGAACAGGATCGTCGCCACGGCGAGGCCATGCAGGCTGGTCGAGACGACCAGCGGCAGCGTGGTTGAGCGCTGCGCGCGCACGGGCGGCGCGAACAACTCGCGGCCGAGGCCGAGCGCGCCCGCAACGCCAATGGCCGAACCCTGCTTGAGTGCGCGGACCGCTCGCACCGCCTCTTCATGGGCGACGTAGGTGGACAGCGAGGGATCCGCGGCGATGGGTAGCTGGGCCGCGATCGAACGGATCTCCCCTCGCGCGAGCAACTGCAGCACCCGGGACTCACTGACCCCGGCGGCTGACGCGATGTCGCGTGCGGTGTAGACGTCTGGCGGAACGGAACCCAGCATGGCTTTGCCTGGGCTTATCGCAAGTTCCTTGCCGTCGTTCCAGGGGGATGCCCGGTACTCATTAGTCACCTTTTCGGCCGGAAAACCCCAAAACTTTGCGGCGTTCACCCCACCGATCTGTGGTGCTTTAAGGACGGTCCGTCCAGTCTAGGATGCACCCCATGCGGAAGCCCGGGCGGGCTTTCTGTGGGAAGATTCGAGCACCTCGAGCAATGGTGAGATCCCTCCGAATTGGCCACCGGCGCTTCATGCTCGGCGCCGGCGTCAACACCGTCGGGCGTGATGCGGGGTCCTCGATCTGCATCAACGATGCGAGCGTGTCCCGCCACCACGCGCGGATCACCGTCGCGGACGGCGTGGCGACGCTCGAGGATCTCAAGAGCAAAAACGGCACGCAGGTGATGGGGCAGGCCATCACCGGTCCAACTGCGCTGCGCGACGGCGACGAGATCGAATTCGGTCACGTCAAAGGCTGGTACATCGTCGACGCTTCAGAAGACCCGCCGACCACCACCAGGCACCTATGATTCGTCGCGCGTTGGTTGCGGCCGCCGTCATCGGTCCGCCGCTATTGGTGTGGATTCTGCTCTTTGCCGTCGTGCCGTTTCAGCAGCAGAACTTCCCGTTGAATGATGACGGCGCCTACTCGCTGGGCCTGTTCACCCTCCTCGATCACGGCACCGTTGAATACTTCAAGTGGACCGCCATGCCGTTGCTGGGGCAATGGGCGTGGGCGACCCCGTTCACGTGGATGCTCGGGCAGAACTTTGCGGCGATCCGCGTTTCGACGATCGTGCTTTCGCTGCTCGCCTCGATCGCGTTCTACGTTCTGTTGAGGCGAGAGGCTCAGCTCACGAGGACGCACGCCGTGCTTGGTTGCGCCTTACTGTCGTTGAATCCTCTCTTCTTGATGTTGTCGGGCACATTCATGACGGACATCCCGGCGTTGTCCTTCTCGCTGATTGCCCTGGCGCTGTTAACCGTTGCGGTGCAGCGGCAGTCCTGGCCGATGTTATGCGCCGGCGCGATTCCTGCACTGGCGGCCGTGACGTCGCGACAGAACGCCCTTGCCGTTGCCGGAGTGGTGCTGTACCTGGCGTGGCGGCGTGCCGCCGGCATGTTTCGTATTGGTGTCGCGGTCCTCGCGTTCGCCCTCGCAGGTGCCGGGTTGCTGGCGGTGTGGTGGTTCTCGTTTCAGTCCGGCGCGTTTGTGTACCCGCCGCAAGTGCCCAAGCCTGACATCCTCGTCCGTCTCGTGGCCGGCCTGTCTGGGTATCTCGGCTTGTTCGTACTGCCGATCGCGATCCTGGGATGGCGGCGCGGGCTCGTGCCGCTGAACGCACTACTCGCAGCTCTTGCGCTCACCGTCGGCTGGCTGCTGTATGTGCGTGGCGTCTACCATTACTTCTTCTCGGAAGCGCTGTTCCCGCAGTTGGGCAACTTGATTACGGTGGAAGGCACGTTCGGAAAGCCGTATATGTCCGGCACTCGGCCCGCGTTCCTGTCCCTGGGGATGCGCGCCGTGCTCACGATGCTCAGCGTGGTGGGCGTCGCATGGCTGGTTGCGCAAGCGATGCGTCGCTGGCGCGAACGAAGCGCCCCGAACGCGCTCGACGTCTTCGCCGTTTGTCACCTGCCGTTCCTGTTCATCGCCTTCACGATGTTCGATCGCTACATGCTGGTGTTCCTGCCGGCAGCGATTGGTCTCGCGTTGTGGAGGCTCCCCGAAGGCTCGCCACCGGCTCGCCGCGCCGTTGCCGCCGCGTGTGCAGGCGTCATGGTTGCCGGCTCGATCGGCCTGACACACGACTGGCTCGCTTGGAACGCAGCGAGGTGGCAACTTGGCCGCAGTGCGCTGGCTTCGGGCATTGCCGCCTCCGAGATTGAAGGCGGCTTTGAGTGGAACCAGCTGCATGCCCTCCAGGATCGGCGAATCGGGCCGGAGTCAGGCCCCCCGCAGGGCCTGACGATGGAGTATCACGCGACGTTGTTCAACGGCATTTCGGGACGGTGCGCCATCTCGTTCAGCCCGCTTCCGGACACGCGAGTGGTTTCGGCCGCCACGTACGCGGCCTGGCTCGGATTCGAGCACCGCGAAATGCTGCTAGTTTGCCGGCCGTAGCCCGCTGAGCGCGTAATCCGCGGCGTGGCCGGCCGGCGCGCCGGCGCTGCGAATCACGTAGATGGCCAACATGACCCGGCCGCTCATGCCGAGCTTGCCGTAGATCGACGACAGGTGCTGCTTCACCGTCTCGGAGCTGATGCCGAACTCCGCGGCGATCTGCCGGTTGGTGAGGCCGCGCGCAACCGCATCGGCGACTTGCTGTTCACGACGTGTCAGGGTTTCAATCATCATGAACGCAATCTAGCTAGCCCCTGGTGGGGGAGTCTTAAGGGACGTCTAGGGTTTTTCTAGGGGCTGCGGTGGATTAGGATCCGCCCATCGGGATGCGTTACACCTTCGCTGACTGCCAGCTCGACATTACAAGCCGCGAATTCCTCCGCGCGGGCGACGCCATCCACTTGTCGCCAAAGGCTTTCGAGTTGCTCCGGCTCCTGATCGAACATCGACCGCGCGTGCTCTCGAAGCAGGAGCTGATGGAGGCACTCTGGCCTGGCACGTTCGTCGTTGAAGCCAACCTGCCGGTATTGATCGGCGAGTTGCGCGACGCGCTCGGCGAGAAGACCCGCGGCGGCGCGATCAAGACGCACCACGGCATCGGCTACAGCTTTGCGGTGGAGGTGCAGGAGCGCCGTTCGGGACCAGGCCGGGTCAGCAGCGGCAGGGAGTGGGTCTACCTTAACGCGGAGGGCCGGCGCATCCTGCTGGGAGCGGGGCCGAATCAGATTGGCCGCGAGCCGGACTGCGACGTGTTCCTGAATCACGCCGACGTCTCGCGTAAACATGCGCGCATCATCGTCGAATCCGGGCTCGTGAAGGTCGAAGACCTCGAGAGCAGAAACGGTACGCTCGTGAACGGCAAGCGCGTGACGGCGCCGAAGCGCCTGGTGACCGGTGACCGGATCACGTTCGGGACGGTCGAGACGATGATCGAGATCTTCCGATCGCCGCCGTCGACGGTGACGATCTGAGGTCCTAGCGTCCTAAGGTCCTAAGGAGCTCAGGTCGTCTTCAGCCCCTCGACAAAGCGCAGGCCATCCCGCTCGGCGAGAAGGCGGACCGGCTTGAAGCCTGCCTCGCCAAGCAGCTGCACGAAGTCGACCCTGGCGTGCTGCGAGGTTTCGCGCGTGATGATCTCGACCCGGCCGCCCTTTCGCGCCGCGCCGAACGCCTTGCGAAGGATGTCGACAGGCGGCTTGAACCTCCCGAAACCGTCGTCGGTGTCGTCCACCACGACAAGGTCGTAGACGCCGTCCTCGAACGGCCAGGCCCGGCCGTCTTGAATGTCCTTGATGTCAATCAACGCGCCGACCTTTCGGCCGATTGATTCTGCGAGCTTGGCTTGGCCGGCATCGGAGGCCGCGACGGCACAGGAGCCGCTCAAGCCGACCTTGGCGGCAAGCCCTGACAGCAGCGCCTTGTTGTTGCAGCCAATCTGCAAAAAGCGCTCGCCCATGCGCACGCCGGTCATCGAGACGTGGAGGGGATCCATGGCCGGACCGCCCCTTTTTCGAGTCAGGAGCCGTAGCAGAAACATCATCCTTGTTCATTAGAACCCGGAACCCGTAACCCGGAACCCGTAACCTGCGAAGTGATATATTTCCAAGGTGAAATCAGCCTCAGAAATCGCTCCTGCCCAAGGCAAACTGGGCATTCTCCTGGTCGGCCTCGGCGCGGTCAGCACCACCACCATCGCCGGCGTCATCGCCATTCGCAAAGGCCTGGCCAAGCCCATTGGATCGCTCACGCAGATGGGCACGAACTCGTTGATTTTCGGGGAGCGGTTATCAGTGCGCTTCCCGAGGCGGATCGTGCCCATCTGCGTGAGCGATCCAATGGG